>QCSL01000004.1 GCA_003209165.1 Synechococcus sp. AG-670-B23
ATATTGCTTTAATTCTTGGTACTTTTCTTGCCATTCGTGTTCACGAGGATCCCATATGAATCCAATAGCATTAAGAAGTTTAATACGTTCGACTGATAGTTTGCCGTTTTTATTTTCCTGCCTTTGCCTGATGCTCCATTTTCCAAGTGTTGGATGACTTCGTGGCACTAAAGCATTGCCATTTTCATCGACATATTGCTTGAGTTGACCATATGTTTCCAACCAATTCTCTGTGGTTTCTCTGACTAGTATTAATGTGAGTGAATCTGAGAATGTTGTTGGAATCCATGAAGGAAGATCAAAGATGATCTTGGTCAATCTTTTTCCTGGTTTTGTCGAATGATTCCTTTTACCAATTTCTACTCTTAACTGGTCCAGTGTTTCACGGAGTAAATCATCTTGTGATTTAAGTGCAAGGATAATATTCCAGACGTCCTGGAAACGACTTTTGAGAATGCTGTCCTCAATATTTGTGGTATCCCCTAGGTAGACAGGAAGGACTATGTATCCATATTTTTTGTTTTCACTCGTTCTAATTGCTCGACCCAGTGCCTGAATGATGTCTACCTGACTTCTCTTGGGATCCATGAAGGCAATGCCATCAAGGGTTGGAACATCCACCCCTTCAGATAGGCATCGTGAATTGGTGAGTATTCCGACTTCATTATCATTGATATGCCTTAACTCGTTGATGGCAAGATTTCGACTCTTGGTGGACATCTCTCCTGAGACATGAGAGCAGACTAATCTTTTGTTCGTCTTTGATCCCTCTGGCATCCAGTCTTGGATCAACGGATGATCTTCAGAGAATTTCTTTGCTGACTTGACTCGACTATGGAATGAGATGAGTCGACTCAAGTCATACTTTTTTATTGCTTTCGCAAGTGCAACGTGATTTGCAAGTGTTTCGGTGTCGATCTCTAATTCATCTCCTGTCTGGACAATTGATCTATTGATGATCTTTGCTTCAACAGATGGATCATCAACTCCAACGATGACCACCTGATAGTCACTTAATAGATCGTCTGCGATTGCCTCTGAGAAATTGAATTGATGGAACACCTCCCCAAATAGGTAAACGTCATCCATGCAAGCAAGGGTGATATTTTCATCATCTGCTCTCTTCTTGATCTGCTTTGACAGCACTCTTGGTGTTGCTGTCATGAAGAGTCGTTTGTGCGATCTAATTTTTTCTTCATCTAGGACGCAAGCAAAAGCACTGGAGATCTTGCCTGTGCATCGATGTGCCTCATCTGCAAAGGTGATGTCAAACATTGGTGTTGATGGACTTTTCTGGGAATCTGCAACTAACTCTGAAGACTGATAAGTCGAGAAGACCACTCCACCTGCTTCATTTTCAAGAAAGTCTTGTATGTCTTTTGGATCACTGGTGACTGAAACCCCAAGATCACTGACGTTTTCGATCATGTTGTCAGTGTTCTTGTCCTGCTTTGCAACTGACTTATCTGAACAGACACAAATCCAGTTGAATTTATTCTGACCATGATCAATCCAATTTCTTAGGGTCTGAGATAGCAAACCAAGTGATGGCACAAGAACCAGTGTCCTTTTTGCGTTTAGTGCTTCTTTGATCCACAGGGAGGTCAAGGTCTTGCCTGTTCCACATGCCATCAGGAGTTGCCCCTTGTCCTCTTTCTGGAAACCCTCTACGACGTTTTTGATTGCTTCCTTCTGATGTGGTTTTGGTGTGTATCTTTCCTTTCTCCGACCTGTTGAGAGATCCTCCGGAGATGAAGGGAAATCTACCCATGATTTCCTGAAGTCCTTAAGCATAAAAGGAACAACCTGCTTCTCTTGTCGTTTGAGTACCTGTTCTGCATTTGTAGTTATGCCGTCAGTTGATGCGATTAACACTCGTCCATAAATTCTAGAATCATTTGATTCACTCAAAAAACTGTCAATTTCTTTTTTAGGGATATTATTATCAGGAGAAACGCACTTGCATTGAACTGCCCAATGCCTTCTTTCTTGATCTTCGTAGACGAGATCAATCCCACAATCTCTACCCCACCCTTGTGGATAGTCTTCCCATAACCAAACCTGACGGACCTTGCTTGCCCAGACAGGGTCTTTCTTCAGGAACCAAGGAACGAAGACCTTCTCGAAATACTCCCCTCTCTTCCTGCTGCTCTCTTGATCACTTCCCTGTGGAAGGGATTTATAGAACTCGTCGAAGGATGCCACTGCTATCGACCCGTTGAGGTCATTATCCCAGTTCTGAACTGGATCTCCAGTGCATTGCTGCGTGGTCTGAGGGTGTATCTGATGACCTTGACCAGTGCTGCGAGGTGGTCATAGGACCCCCTCTTCCACCTCAGGTTTCTCAATGGCACCTCATGACCATGTGGGTCTCCTGCTCTGCTTAAGACCTGTCAGCACCTCCGCAGAGAGCAGGCAGAGGGGATGTGGAAGGAACTGGTGCGTAAGGGGTGGAAGCAGGTTCCTGCTGTCTGGGGACCTGACGCAGAACCCTGAGGACACCCGAACCATTTCCATCGGTTCTCCTACTCCTCACCTCTGACCATCTGGAGGAAGGTGAATGGGTCGAGAAGACGAGGGTTCAGACCTCTGGGAGTGGGAGACACCCAGAGGTCTTTTCTTGTCCCTCACTGCTGTTGGAACTGCTTTGCAACTTCCTTCTCCCTGGTGTATTTGCGGTAGAGGGGTGGATTCCACTTCTTCAGAAGGGTGCTGAACTGCATTGTTTGAGAACACTCCTGGTTCCCCTTCCCACCATTCAGTCCACGATTACATGAGAAGAAATAAGAGAAAGAACCCACGACTGGGTAGATAGCAGCACACTTTTCCTTGCTTTTGGATTCATTCTTTTGTGCGTCTCTACAGAACGGACATGCAACCTTATAACCATATCCATCTCTAAACTTATGCTTTGCATACGGAGACAAGGACTTAATCACTGCTTGAAGATACTTATCCTGTATTGACATTGGATTCTTATTTTATTCCATTGAATATATTATAAGGGAAATACATTCTCTTGACAAGTAATAAAATAGAAAGTAAAATAACTCTGTCAGGGTTGATAGGGACTTTATAAGCAGATATCTAAGAGAGTGATTCTTGAAATCAAAACTTTGCTATATAATACATGGTTCCATGACCAGATTGTGTCTTAATCAGGCAATAAATAATCAATAAGACACGACCGAAGGGAGTTTCACCGACCAAAGGGAGGTGAAAGCACATTTTAAATATCAAAATAAATATAGGTGCGTGTTGTATCTCTTGTGATCCAACACGACGAGAACTAAGGGTCTCTAGTTCCCAATACAACCATCACATACACCCAATAAAAGTCAAAAAGAATGCTATTCCCACCTAAGAACCGTCATAAGTTCTGCATGTCATACAAGCAGAAAGAAGTCCCCATCTACCTTCCAATGGAGGAATACTTGATGGAGAACCTTGGAATCACAACTAGGTGTGAGGTCCATAAGTACGCACTGAAGCACCTCTACAAGACCCATAAGCAATCACAACTGGAGATGGTATGAGTACACGATCAATCACCGCAAAGGTCCCAACACCTGTTTATGAGATGTTCCTTCTCCAGAAGAAGAAGTACAAAATGAATAATGATCAGTTGATCACTGAACTGATTAAAGAGTCATATGGAAGAAGGAAGAAATGAAACCATCCCTCAGACGACTACAAGAGAAGTACGGACAGAAGCACATGGACCCAACAATGTCGGTTTATCGACTACCAATTAGTAATCCAGAGTGATATACCAGTCAGATTTCCACTTCGTCTCATCATCAAGTTCTGCGAGGTCTTCTACAACTGCTTTGAGGGCACTATCGGGATACTCACAGCAATCGTCCTCTCCATCTGCAATCATCTGCTTACAGAGTTCTACGAACTCATCGGGACAGATCGACAACCAATAAGTATCGGCACCAAGAGTTTGAGCAAAGGAACTTCCTAGTTCCGAGGATTGCACACTCCAAAAGTTCTGTTGTTTGATGAGGTCAGTTTTGGTCTCCTTGTCGTAAGAGATGTATTCCTTGCGGAACAGCATTACATCGCAACCCATAATTTAAAAAGGAATAGAGTTAGTAGGTTTGTAGTCGATTGATTGACTATGGATACTCAGGCAATACCAGAGAAATCAGGGACAGGAATGGTTCCGTGCAAGGTTTCTCTTGGTTGCTTCTCAACCCATTCAGAGAACTCCGTTGGATTGAAACTGATACTCTAGATGCTCTTCCTTTAATTACTTCGATCAGATCTTGTGATTTTTCCTCAAAGTTCCAACCAAACATTTGTGATAGGACAAAACAAGATTCATACTCATTAAAGAGTTCGATGAAAACCTCTTCTTTAGAAAAATCAGAGGGTGATTTCGCAGGAATACTAGTCATGACTAAAAAGAAACAGAGTGGATATGTTTGTTCTCGGTGTTCTCTCACCGATAGGGTTTTAAGTCGGTTTATCGACTACGAGTGCTCAACCAAGAGCAGCATTCACCTTCTGAGCACACCAGTCCTCAATGTCGGCACGAACCCAGACAACAGACCGAGCACCCAGAGCAACCTGCTTCGGGAAATCCCCTTGCTCCATCAGTCGATAAATGGACGACTTAGAGAGACAAGTGAGTTCTTTAACCTGAGGCAGACGAAGAAATTGAGAAAAAGTAAACATTAGAGGCAAAAAGCAGGGGAAAGATAAAAGAAAAGACTCTTTTCTTGCTTTTTGTCTTGTTAGACAGAGTGACCAGGTAGGGGGTGTCTGGTCGGAAAACCCTTACGGGTGGAGGAGGTATTTGATTTGTATCGCAGAGGAAGGTGAGTTCCCTTCGTTTCGATGAATATAGTATAACCCAAGGAACCCGACCCGTCGGTTCCCAGTGGACACTTTGACCAACTGACCTTCCAGTCATCTCAGTTGGTCTGAGGAAATCTGACTAACTCAAACTCTCCTCAAATCGTCAGACCTTCATGCCCTGAGCAAGCAAAGCATCGCACCAAGAAACCATGAACAATCTCCGTTCTTTCAGGAAATCGTGTCGGTCATATATGCCCTGAATCCTGTCCTTCACCTTCCATCCTTGTTGGAGACGAATGACCTTCTCATCGAATCCCAGTTCCTTCTGCCCATAAGTAAGAACACAGGTCCGAACTCCATGCCCCACGAAGTCCCCCTTGTATCCGAGGTCGATGAAGTGGTTGTTGATGGATGACGGGTTGATGTGTCTGGACTGAGTGCGTGGAGACGCAAAGACGAACTCGGTTCCTCCATTCACCTTCTCCATTTCCTTCAGCAGATCCTTGATCGGGTTGGTCAAGGGGACCAGGTGGTTCTTCTCCCCGTCGTCCCAGGTCTTCATACGTGTCGCAGGGACCTTCCAGAGGTCCTCCTCCAGATCGACCTCCTCCCACTTCATCCCTGAAATCGCAGCAACCCGCAAACCAGTCATGAAGGTGAGAAGACACGCACCACGGGTCGAGAACTGCCCGTTGGGTTCGTTGCGGTCGAACACCTCAAAGAACTGAGGGAGTTGTTCCCAGAACGGGAAAGGATGGTGCTGGACCTGATGGGACTTCCTGTCTTTGGGAGTGAAGACAGACCGCAGCAACGGGTTCTGTCCGTCCTTGATCCAACCCCTATCAACCGCATTCTCAAAGACCCCTTTCAGCACCATCTGTTGCTTCTTTGCCGAGGAAGGTGCCTTCGCAAAAACCCTCCTCAGGTATTCGGTCATGAGTTCCCGTGTCGTCTTCCCTGCTGAATGCCTGTATTCCCATGCGAAGTGCTCAACAGGAGTTTTCGCACCGAACTCAGGAAGAACCTGGTTCCAGAGGAGGTTCCTGTATTCCCTCTTCCCCCCTCTCATTTGCTGAAGTCCAGTCAGAGAGATAGGACTCACATGCCTGCTCCAGGGTCGGAGAAGTCGTCCTCTGAACCAGAAGTGCCTTCTGCTCTCTCTTCCTATCCCTGGGGTCCTTGACGTTCTCCCTGCTCCAGGTCCTGATTGCTGACCACTCCTCTCTTGCCTCTCTCAGAGACCACTGCCCAGGACCCTTCCCATAAACCCCGATCCGAACATCCACCACAGGACTCTTCCGTCCAGGTGGGAACCGCATCCGTCCCACAAAGGACTTTCCACCACCTTTGCTGAGAGGTTCCACCACAAGGAAGAGAGAATCACCACAACTTGGTCTTTGCCTCTTCTCCGTTGCCTTAAGGGAACGAACTTGCGAGTCAGAGAGTGACATCTCAGCATTCCACCCACACGTATTTTATCCACCCACACAACCCTGTTTTCCACCCACACTTCCACCCACACATTTTCAGGACATTCTGGTGTTTTCTGAGACCAACCAGGACCAACAAGCATTAAAAAAGTCCCTCACCGCAACGGGTTTGGGACGATCGAAGGCCTATCAGGACTTGCTCAAAACGGAGAGGGTGGGATTCGAACCCACGAGGGTGTTACCCCTACACGATTTCGAGTCGTGCGCGATCAACCGGACTCTGCCACCTCTCCATACGCCCCAAGGCGTACTGGAGTTTAAAGGCCGATGAAACGCTTACCAGCCCCATGCTGCAAAAGCCAACGTCACTGCTGTGAAGAGGGCTTGAAGCCAAGCCATGTTCCGGGGAAAAACTGCTGGGAAGCTGATCACTGCAGTTCCTGCAGTTTCCACAACAAGGCCTGTGGTCTGGGGAACAGTTGCCAACGTTGGCGTCCCGCCCGCAACACCATTGCTCCAGCGCGATGATTCGGGCTTTGTACCGACAAACAATCGCTCCGCAGCACCTGATGACCAATGGAGATGGGGGTTCGGCCCTGCTGGTGAGCCTCAACGCGGTGCGCTAGCGCTTGCTAAAACGGAAGAACATCTGTTGCAACAGGATCCAGGAGCATCACCCAATCCAGGCGGCCGTGGCCTGTGCAGCGGCAAGATGTTGCGCGATCAGGTAACTTCGTGCATCGCTTTGGGTGCTCACCAGAGCAGCACGCCCACGATGGCGGGCCACCAACCAATGGCGACCGAAATGCTCCGCCCCCACTAGTCCGTCGCCGAACTGCACCAAGCAATGCGCGGGTAGGGCGGTTGCCATGGGGAGCAGCGATCAGCGCCGTCGGCAGGGTCCTGCCCCCAGCATTCCTGGCAACTGGCCCGCCACCAGCCGCGCAACCACCCTCAGCTGTGGACCTCCTCAGAGCAGTGGGGTCCAGGCCAATGGCTGATCCAGGTGGCAATGGCCATCACGAGCCCCGCCAACTGATGCACGGGCCAAAGCAGCACGGGCAGCACAGCCGCAGGCCCCATCAGAACCAACAACGCTGAGAGCATGGCCAGCAGCGTGAGCGGCGCCAGCAGCGCAGCGACCAGAAGATTGGCGAGCAGCGCGTACAACGGCATCGCACCGAAGTGGAGCAACTGCAACGGCAGCGTCCACAGCAGGGCCGCCGTAGGGATGGATAATGCCGCGGCCAGACCCTGGCACCGATCCGGCAGAAAGGCTTGAACAGCCTGCTCGAGTCGAGGAGCCATAAGAGTCAGCCCAGCAGTTGCCGCTGCACTGAGTTGAAAACCAATCGACAGGACCCATGCGGGGCGGAACAGCAACATGCCGCTGAGTGTCAGCACCAGAACACCAACAGGAAGACTGTGATGGCCTGACTCACCAATGAGCAATGCCATTGCCGCCATCAGCACCGCCCGCACCACCGATGGCTGGGCTCCGGCAAGAAAGACAAACAGCAGCAGCACCATGGCCGCCAGGGGAGCCGCAGCCCAGGCGGCCAATGGCGGGACAGCAGCAGCACACTGCCGAGCAACACGGAGAGGTGAAACCCCGATGCGGCGAGGGCATGGGACAAGCCGGCCATGCGGAACGCCTCTGGAATGTCTTCGGGAAGCTGCACCTGGGCAACATCACGCCGCAGATCGGCAAAGGCGTCAATGGACGCTGCAGCACCCCCCGTTGCATGGACTCACTAGCTCTACAGCAGCGGTGAAGAACAGTCAGGCAGCTGCAGCCCCGTGCGTCACTTGACCAGGCGATCCTCGAAGCGATCCACCTCCAACAGGACGGAACACCCTGAGGAAAAACGGCGTACATCGGCGACCAATCGACCACTGATCACCACAACCAACGGCGGCCTCTGGATCAGGCGAGATGGATCAGATGAGCTTGGTGTCGACGCCCCCCAAAGCACCCCTCGAAGCACGAAGAGCGCCAGAAGACAAAAGGCAATCCCATCAGCAAAACGTCGTCGATACAGGAAGCATTAGGCCGCTGTCTTGAGAGTTCCCCCCTTCAGCAGCGGGAAGCCGAGGGCCTCCCGTTCTGCCAACCAGCCCTCAGCAACCTTGCGGGCCAGGGTGCGAATCCGGCCGATGGTTGCTGTGCGTTCAGTAACCGAAATCACACCACGGGCCTCCAGCAGGTTGAAGGTGTGGCTGCACTTCAGAACAAAATCCAAAGCCGGTGCAGGCAGTTGCTTCTCGATGAGATCGGCAGCTTCCGCTTCGTAGATGGCGAACAACTTCTTAAGCCGCTCGGGATTGGAAGCCTCGAAGTTGAAGTGGCACTGTCCCTTTTCAAATGGCAACCAGATCTCGCCGTAACTGCGCTCACTGTTCCAGCTGAGATCCCAGATGTTTTCTACGTCTTGGAGGTAAATCGCCAGCCGCTCAAGGCCGTAGGTGATCTCAATCGAAACGGGCTTGCAGTCGATCCCGCCGCATTGTTGGAAATAGGTGAACTGGGTTACCTCCATGCCATCAAGCCACACTTCCCAGCCCACACCCCAGGCACCGAGGGTGGGGGACTCCCAGTTGTCTTCGACGAAACGAATGTCGTGGTCAGCGGCCCTGATGCCAAGCGCCTCAAGCGACGCAAGATAAGTCTCCTGGATGCCGTCTGGGGATGGCTTGATCAGCACCTGGTACTGGAAGTAGTGCTGAGCCCGGTTGGGGTTGTCGCCATAACGGCCGTCGGTGGGGCGACGGCAGGGTTCGGGATAGGCCACAGCCCAAGGCTCAGGGCCGATGGCCCGGAGCACCGTGTGGGGGCTCATGGTGCCGGCACCCTTCTCGGTGTCGTAGGGCTGCAGCAACAGACACCCCTGTTCTGCCCAGAACCGGTTGAGAGTGCTGATGATGTCTTGGAAGTACAAAACGCAGTCCTAGCCTTGAGTTTGGGTGTCCGTTGAGTTGGACATCGGTTGGACAGGAAACACAAATGTGTTGCGCTGTCTCGCTCGCCAACGTCGCTTTTTAGGCGAGTTGGACAAGAGTTGGGCAATTCTCCCAAATACAGCGTTTGTCCAACCGTTGAGCGCGTTCTGAGCGCAGAGCAACGCACTCAATAAACAGATGGCAACGCAATGAACTCTCAGAAGGTTCAGAACGTTACAAAACTGCACGCTCGTGAATTGCTTTCCTTGTCGCTCCAACTGCTGCAACCGAAAAGAGAAGCAGCAGAAGGAAAAACAAAAGATTTAGAAAAACCTACAAATAACGAGAACATACGTACCCACTATGGGGTAAATAATATGGCAGATGTATGTGTATTATACCCACTTAAGTATGCGGTTTTTTTGAGGCTGCTGTTGCTCTCACTCCAAATGCCTGGTCTGCTCGAATGATGCTACGGAGGCCAAGGTATCGTGGCTGGCTACATCCCTAAGTTCTTACATTAGTGTCTCTCCAATAAGTGTTGCAAGGTCCGTGTGGTTGTTAATAATCAAACTTCGCTTATCGATGACTATCGGATGACTTCTCGCCAAGATCTTTTTTTAAAAATTCTGAAACGTCGACCTTTGTTTAGGAAATTCTTTCCTGTTACTACGATAGTACGAATATGTCGGAGTTGACTTCTTATCCTTTCATGCTCCGTGCATTGAGTTAATACCCTCAGGGCTACACCCGCTTGTTTTCACGTTTCCGTTTCGTAGATGACTAGTGTTAACTAGAGTCATTGCTCCACATTCACAAGTACAATTCAATATCGATTGGCTCCTATCTTTCCTGCAAACTCATCTACACTTAATTTTCTGAACTTCTATCCTATTAAGCCTACTAGTTACGGAATTTAACTCAATATTTTATTGTTAATAAAAGAATAGGAAAAGAACTCTAAGATTTTTTACGCCGTATAAATTGATTACAAGCTATTTGGATCAGACCCTTCGAGCCAATTCTGTTCGATTTGCTCTGTTAGGCCGCTTCTGTTCATATTTACAATTTCAACATTGATCGCCTTCTTTAGATCCTCTTTGATCTGATTCCCAAAGACAAAAGCCTGTGGTATTTTGCTTGGCATTTGATAAGATAGCTCAAATTCTTCTTCTACTTGTGCTTGTTTAATAACAGTTTTATATGTTGTTAAATTTGCAACAAAGTGATTTGGGATTTGCGTTCTTTTCCCTTGAATAATCTCTAAAAGATCCTGCTTGCTCGAAGCGTATATCGGCGTAGTGCCGATATCGTTGCTAATTCCAGCTTTGTCCATTTGCTTTTTAAGCCAGTGAAAATTGGATGTTTCTTTTTGGACTGCTATTCCTTGCCTGAGAAGCCGATAAAGCTCTTTAGGTGTCAAATCGTTGGTTTTCTTTGTGATGCTTTCTTCGAAAATTATCGTTGCCGTTGTTCCTATGATGGCTGACATCAGAAGCATATGAATAAGGCTGGTAACTAAGACTGTAATATGGTCGCGGATCTTGCTCCCAACAATGGTTGCGATGCCAGTATTAAGAATTAAAAGTGTCCACACTTTTGTAAGTCTTCTTGCTTTCCCTTTTGATGATGTTTCTACTTCTTTAAAGTAGCTTGAGGTCAAGGCCGCAAAGCCAGTGATCACAATTAAAAGAATGCTACTTTTAACAACTATTTCGTTCTGCATAATTTTCTTTATAAGTGTAATGAAAGGCTTCTGGCTTGACTGACTTGCAATTACAATTCCCCCAGTAGTATAAGGAACCGCGTATTCGACAGACTGCAGACGTTCGGGAGTGATTTCGTGACAAGACGTGATTAGGTCTAACTCGCCTTTTGCTGCGAGTATGATCGCTTTATCAAAACTCGATATTGCTTCCATTGAATAACTAATGTCGAGTTTTTCGCTAATTCTTCGCCAAATGTCAATGGAAACTCCTTCGTAATCTTGATTGATTTGATCTGAGCATGGGAGATAGTCATCAACCGTTCCGACTTTTATGGTGTCATTTGCCCATGATGGCGTATCGTTCGTGATGGCCGTTGCGCCTGTAAATGTTGCACTCAATGTAATGACAACTAGCCCTAATTTCAGGGTTAGAGTTTTGAAGTTCATTGGCTTGGCAGTGCATTTCACCAGAACATCGGCGTTTCAAAATTGCCAGACAATGATATATTAGACTCGAAAGTAAATATTGGCATATATTTACACACTCATGCACATGCTAAAAGCGAGATGCTGAGCAAAGAAGTTTTAAGAGAGTTATTTGGTTTCCTGCATAAATCTATCTATAGAGTGATGTCCTGAAAAATGCACTGAACCGGGGCTACCTGAGTTCCGATTCTGCCCAGTGGCCGGTCAGCTCTCCAAAGCCAAGCAACGGTGCAGGTGCGCGATGGCGTGATGGCGATGCGGATTGTTGCCGCTGGGACCAATCATTCCCAACCAGAAACTGCCATCCCCTTGAAAGACCAGGACGGGCTTTGCACCTCCCTTCCCATGGCAATCCAACAGGGACATGCAGAGCTTTTCAGCCACCTCCGGCCCCTTGGGACGCTGGCGCAAGCGACGCAGCAGGGGATCCACTTGCGAGAAGGAAACGAAACAGGCGCGGTCGGAGTCGGTAATCAGGATCAGACCATCCAGCCACTGCACTTCCTGAAGCAGCTCTTCGATGCGGGGGAGCAGCTTCGGCAGCGGAAACGCCAAACCGGAACCTCTATCTTAACGTTCTCTTTAGGCTTCATACGACATTGTCGGGGTTCGTCGCAAGGGACACAGGCAAAGATTCATGTCCTGAGGATCAAAACCCCCATCTGACCTGCCACGAGTGAGCGGTGGGTCGCTTCCGGAAATCCCGCCTGCCGAGCCAGCTGCTCTTGTTCAGGTCCCGCAGGAAAACGCTCCAAACTCTTCTCCAGGTAGGCGTACTCCTCCCGCAACCCCACGGAGGCGGCGGCAGGCACCACCAGGCGACGCAAATAGAAGCGCTGAAAGGCAGCCGCCGCACCGCTTTGCGGAAGACGGTTGAAATCAAGCACCCCCGCACGACCGCCGCGCTTCAGCAGCCGCCGAAGTTCCTTCAGCCCCTGCAAGGGGTCCGCCAAATTGCGCAATCCATACGCCATCACCGCACCATCAGCGCAAGCACCGGCAAGGCCTGTGTTCAAAGCATCCCCCTGCTGAAAGGTCACCGGCAGCCAGGGCAGCTGCCGCTGGCGCTGGCGGGCCCTCTCCAAGGGAGCAGCGGCGGCATCCAGACCAATCACTGCACCAGAGGGTCGAACACAGCGCCCCAGCTCTAAGGCCAGGTCGCCTGTCCCGCAGCACAGGTCCAGCCACTGCTCACCAGCCACCGGCTTGAGGGCGCGCACCAGCTGACGTTTCCATTGGCGATGCAGCCCGAGACTGAGCAAATCGTTGAGGCGGTCGTAGCGGGGAGCCACAGCATCAAACAGCTGTTCCACTGCCGCGGGATCACCAGGTTTCATGGACGGATCGTCAGACCACGGGAGAGCAGATCCTGCTTGATCTGTTCCACGGTGAGAACACCGTCATGCAGCAGTGAAGCCAGCAAGGCTGCGGAGGCATGACCTCCCTCAGGACCCACGTCCAGCGCCTCAGCAATGTGATCCATGCAGCCTGCGCCCCCGGAGGCGATCACCGGGACGGAGACGGCATTGGCCACGGCCCGGGTCAGGGCGAGGTCGTATCCAGCCTGGGTGCCATCACCATCCATCGAGGTGAGCAGAATCTCGCCGGCCCCAAGACCCGCCACCCGCTTGGCCCACTCCACAACATCGAGACCGGTTTTCTCACGGCCTCCCTTCACATACACGTCCCAGCCGCCCGCGTCGCGCCGACGGGCATCAATGGCCACGACGATGCACTGACAGCCGAACTGATCGGCCCCCTCCCGCACCAGCTCAGGCCGACGCACCGCCGAGGAGTTGAGACTCACCTTGTCGGCACCGGCCCGCAACAGCTCGGTGATTCCCTCAACGGTGCTGATGCCACCGCCCACTGTGAAGGGAATCGTGACCGATTCGGCGGTACGACGCACCATGTCGATCAAGGTGCCACGCTCCTCATGGCTGGCCGCAATGTCAAGGAAAACCAGTTCATCCGCCCCGGCAAGGCTGTAACGGCAGGCCAGTTCCACTGGATCGCCAGCATCTCGCAGGCCAACGAAATTGACACCTTTCACCACCCGTCCTCGGGCGACATCCAGGCAGGGAATCAGACGCAGAGCAACCATCGATTCGGCGCAAAAGCGACTGTTAGGGTTGCGCCACACTCCAAGCCTCGCAGGCCATGTCCCAGGCTGACGCCATTTCGATCGGCTCCAAGGTTCGCGTGACCCGAGTTCGTGATCGCATTCCCCAGGCCATGGTTGACCTTCTCAAGAAGGACGCCAATGGGACGGTGAAGGATTTTCGCACCGTCGATGGCAAAGGAATCGGTGTGGTTGTTGAGCTCAGCGATGGCTCCACCAGCTGGTTCTTCGAAGACGAAATCGCCGCCGCCTGAGGACTGACTCCGTGAGCGACGCGCGTCAGCTGCTGGGGATGAAAGGTGCCTCAGGCACCACCAACATCTGGAAGCTGCGGCTGCAGCTGATGAAACCGGTGACCTGGATCCCCTTGATCTGGGGGGTGATCTGCGGAGCTGCAGCCAGTGGCAATTACCAGTGGCGTGTGGACCATGTGCTGGCGTCCATTGCCTGCATGTTGATGAGCGGCCCGTTGCTGGCAGGCTTTACCCAGACCATCAACGACTACTACGACCGCGAAATCGACGCGATCAACGAGCCCTACCGGCCGATCCCTTCGGGAGCGATTCCCCTGGTGCAGGTGAAGCTGCAGATCTGGATGTTGCTGCTGGCCGGTTTGGGAGTCTCCTACGGACTCGACCGCTGGGCAGGCCACAACACTCCTGTGGTTTTTCTGCTGGCGTTGGGCGGCTCTTTCGTGAGCTACATCTACTCAGCACCTCCGCTGAAGCTCAAGCAAAACGGTTGGTTAGGGAACTATGCCCTTGGTGCCAGCTACATCGCCCTGCCATGGTGGGCCGGCCAGGCCCTTTTCGGTCAGCTGACCTGGGACACAGCACTGCTCACCCTGGCCTACAGCCTTGCGGGTCTTGGGATCGCTGTGGTCAACGACTTCAAGAGTGTTGAAGGCGACCGTGAGCTTGGCCTTCAGTCTTTGCCAGTGGTGTTTGGCATCGAACGGGCCAGCTGGATCAGCGCCGGAATGATTGATGTTTTTCAGCTGGCGATGGTTGCCGTCTTGATCGGGATCGGCCAGCATTTCGCAGCAGTTTTGCTTGTTCTCTTGATCGTTCCCCAGATCACCTTCCAGGACATCTGGTTGTTGAGAGACCCGGTGGCCTTTGACGTCAAATATCAGGCCAGCGCCCAGCCTTTCCTGGTCCTAGGCATGTTGGTAACCGCTCTGGCCGTGGGCCACAGCCCCTTGACCCAGGTGATGTGAGCCGTTCACGCCTGCACTGGGCCCTGATCGCTGGCACAGCAGCTGCGGTGGGTGTTGGAGCTGCCCTGGGCATGCGCGCTCTGACTGAACAGGTGGATGCCAGGCTCCCTGATGCCAGAGGTATTGCCAGTTTCAATCGGCCGGGAACGATCACCCTGCTCTCCACCAACGGCAAAGTGATCCAGAAGCTGGGGCCAGCGACCCGAGACAAGGTGAAGCCCGGTGCAATGCCGCCAACCGTCGCCGAGGCCTTCATCGCCGCCGAAGACCGACGCTTCTATCAACATGACGGAGTCGACGGCTGGGGCATTGCCCGGGCCATCGTCACAAATGTCCGCCAGGGCTCTATTCGGGAAGGAGCGAGCACCATCACCCAACAGCTGGCTCGAACTGTTTTTCTGAGTCAGGACCGCACGATCACCCGCAAACTCAAGGAAGCGGCTCTGGCCATGAAGCTCGAACGCCAGCTGAGCAAGCAGCAGATCCTCGAGCAATACCTCAACTACGTCTACCTGGGGTCCGGCGCCTATGGCGTTGCGGATGCAGCCTGGATCTATTTTTCCAAAACCCCAGAGCAGCTCACGGTTCCTGAATCGGCCATGATCGCTGGACTACCCCCGGCGCCATCGATTTATTCACCGCTGGTGAACCCTGATCTAGCCAAGGAACGGCGCTCGATCATTCTTGATCGGATGGCCCAAGCCGGATTCATCTCCACCAGCGAAGCGGAGAGCGGTCGTAACAGCCCCCTGGGACTGAAGCCAGCAACACCCAAGTACTTCAACAGTTCAGCGCCTTACTTCACCACTTGGATTGCCCAGGAGCTGCCCAAGTTTTTAACGCCCGAACAACTGGAAGTGGGTGGGGTCAAGGTACACACCAGCCTGAATCTCGACTGGCAAAAGAAAGCTCAGCAAGTGATTCGAGCCAATGCCCCCTTCGACACCGAAGGAGCGATGGTTTCGATCGATCCAGGCAACGGACTGGTGCGGGTGATGGTGGGCGGAAAGGATTTCTCCAAAAGTCAGTTCAATCGCACCATCCTGGCGCTGCGCTCTCCTGGATCCACGTTCAAGCTGTTTCCCTATGCAGCTGCCATTGATCGGGGCATGAAACCTGAAACCAAAGTGTTCGATGCGAAGCGTTGCTGGAATGGCTACTGCCCAAAGAACTTTGGCGATAAGTACTACGGCAACATCTCCCTTGCCGATGCTCTGAAGAATTCACTCAACACGGTGGCAGTTCAACTGCAAGACATCGTTGGGTTTGATGCTGTCATTGAGATTGCCAACAACCTCAACATCGGCACCGAGCGACCTCTCGGCAAGTATTACCCGATGGCTATTGGGGCCTACGAGCAAACCATCCTCGACATGACTGCGGCCTATGCAGGCATAGCCAATCGCGGTGTGTTTTTCAGACCCAGCCCCATTGAAGAAATCCGTGGCCCCAAGAATGAGCTGCTTTGGAGTCGACGCTTAAGTGAAAACCGAGGACGACGGGCAGTAGATAGTGACGTAGCAGACACTATGAACTGGATGTTGCAACGGGTGGTGACCGGCGGCACCGGCATCGCAGCAAAGCTCGATGATCGACAGGTAGCGGGAAAGACGGGAACGTCAGAGAACACCCGTGATCTCTGGTTCATTGGCTCGATTCCTCAGCTTACGACGGGCGTCTGGTTTGGATACGACGACGACCGCGCCACCAAAAGCACCAGCGGCGAAGCCGCATGGGCTTGGAAGCAATTCATGCTCCAGATCAAAGACGAGATCCCTGTCCGCGCCTTCCCCGACAAACCCAAAACAAATCGAAAAATGCGTTTAGCTGTTGATCCGAAAACGATTGCCAAACCGCCCGAACCCCAACCCAAGCAAGTGCCAAAGGCCAGCACCGATCCTGATGCACCTCAACCAACGGTTGAGACGGACCTGCCCAGGCGCATTGCTCCTCAGCCTCGCCAGACCCCTTACCTCTGGAGAAACAGCGCACCAGACCGCAACGTTGATCGCCAAGGACGTCGCTGGTGGCGGAATTAAGCCAAGGCTCTAGACCCGCTGGAGCACAGCCGAATAGAACCCATCCCCCCCGCTGGCTTGATCCGGCCAGCGCTGGCTCTCCTGCTCCAGGCGCAGGTAGGGGTGACGCTTCAACAGAGCCTGCACCTGTGCCTGATTTTCGTCAGGGTGAATGGTGCAGGTGGCATACACCAACGATCCCTCGGGAGCCAACAACGGCAATAGACCGTCCAGGAGGGCCTGTTGTTGGGGCAAAAGGCCACGGATGGATTGTGGCGTTACCCGCCAACGGGCATCTGGGTGACGAGCCAGTGTTCCAAGCCCCGAGCAAGGGGCATCGATTAGGATCCTCTGGAAGGATTCACGCCATTGGGGACGCTCCTTCAACAAATTCGAGGCATCTGCAGCCAAGGCATTGATGGAACCGAGGCCCAGCCGGGCGGCATTGGCCGCTACGCGCTTGAGCCGTCCGGGTGAACGATCCACAGCCCAGATCTCCGCATGATCCCCCACCAATTCCGCCAAATGGGTGGCTTTTCCCCCTGGCGCAGCGCAGGCATCCAGGATGCGATCTCCGGGCTTGGGATCGAGCAAAGGTGCAATCCATTGCGCCGAACAATCCTGCACACACCAATGACCTTCGGCATACCCTGGCCAATGGCGCAGGTCGCCGCTATGTCCTGAGATGCGCAGGCCGTCGGGACAATCAACGATGGGCTCACTGCTGATGCTCGCCGCGGCCAGAGCCTGCTGCACCAGAGCCGTGCTCGATCGCAACCGATTCACCCGCAAATCCAGATCCGGCAAACGGTTGCAAGCGCTCGCCACTGCTGCGGCACCCTCCGCCCCGCGCCACTCGATCAACAACTGGGTGAACCAATCCGGCAGGGAATGGGCCTGAGCCAACCGAGCCGCCCCATCGTTAGGCAGCTGCAGGGTTTCTCCAGCCTCCCGCGCCCGCAGCGCCGCCCTCAGCACCCCGTTCACCACGGGCGCCAACCGGGCCAATCCATTGCTGGCTTTGGCCAACTCCACGGCGGTGTTCACCGCTGCTGAATCTGGAATCCGCTCCATCAACAGCAGTTGATAGAGGCCCACGTGCAATAGCCAGCGCAGCTTGGGCGGCTGTTTCGAGGCCGGCACCTTGCCCAGCCGATCCAACCAAGCATCGAGGTGGCGCCGTTGACGGATGGCTCCATAAGCCAGCTCGGTCACCAACCCCCGATCCGAGGCCTTGAGGTCGCGCACCCGCAGCACCCGCTCCAGCGCAACATCGGCATAGGCCCCAGCCGCAACCGCCTGCAACACATCCCAGGCAAGACGGCGCGGCAGCAGTCCAATCGGAGCCGAATCAGACAAGAGCACCACGTATCAATCTCCAGCATGGGCGTCCGGGTGCCAGAGGAACTGACGCAACGGCAAGCGTCCTTCCGCATCCACCGGAATGCCCTCTGCTATCAACAGGTCCCGTTGGATCCAGTCACTACCTTCACGGCTGAGGCTCATCGAAATCCGCCCCTGAGTGTTCACCACGCGGTGCCAGGGAATGGTGGACGGGAGCTTGAGGCGACGCAACGCCCATCCCACCCTACGCGCGCAGCCAAAGGCACCGATCAAATCGGCAATCTGGCCATAGGTCGCCAAGCGACCGTGGGGGATACGCGCCACCTCATTCCAGACGCGCTTATCAAAGGTGCCGCCGGAGACGTACGGTTCAACGGAGGGATCCTTGGGCGGGATCTGGATGGCGAAAGAAGCGCAGACTTCTTAATTGTCGTTCCAGGCACCACAGCATGGAAGGACCCCAATTTGTTGCTCTCACCCGATTGATCGCCCATGCCCCTGCTGCCGCGACGGTTTGAGCGGCTGAAATCCGTGCTGAACCACCGCATGGCGGATCTCACGGTTCTGCTCGAACACGTGGAGAAACCCCACAACCTCTCCGCCATCCTGCGCAGCTGCGATGCCGTCGGAGCGCTTGAAGCCCACGCGGTGAGTTTCGACGGGCGTCCACGCACCTTCAACAGCACGGCCCAGGGCAGCCAGAAGTGGGTGCCCCTGCACGACCATCCCGATACCGAAACAGCCATCCGCTGCCTCAAAGAGAAAGGGTTCTATCTCTACGGAACCCATCTCGGGGTGGATGCCAAGGACTACCGGGAGTGCAACTTCACCGGACCCACAGCCTTCGTACTTGGGGCGGAGAAATGGGGGCTGACCGATCAGGCCAGGGATCTGATGGATGAAGCGCTGTTCATCCCCATGCGCGGCATGGTGCAATCACTAAACGTGTCGGTCGCCACCGCAACCTTGCTGTTTGAGGCGCTGCGCCAACGCCAGGTGGCCGGCCTGGCGCCGACCCAAGGCGAAGGGCTCAAGCCGGAGCAGTACCAACAGTTGCTGTTCGAGTGGTCTTACCCCGAGGTGGCCCGCTGGTGCCAAGAGCAGCAACGGCCTTACCCCGCCCTGAGCGAGGAAGGCGAACTGATGGAAGAGCTGCCTCGGACTGTGAAGCTGCGCTGCTGATCCGACAAAACACTTGTATCTCAGCGAACCCTGGGCCATAACAAAAACAGCGGATTGTCAGCAATGGACAACAAACAGCTGCACCAGTACGCGGTCACTTATCACTGCGGCCACGAGTGGGGCGAGGAAATGCTTCAGTCCGATGATCTAAGCCATGCCGTGGAAGCGGCCCACGCCATCTTCCCGAGCTCCTGCCGGATTTCGATCAGAGAGGTGAAGGCCCCGAAACAAGCCTGAGTTCAACGAGGCCGCCGGGGCAACCCAGGCAACTGAATCGCAGCGATTAACACCGCTGCCTCCAGCAGCAAATTGCGGCTCACCAGAACCACCACCATCACTAAGGTGGTGGCCAGTATCCTCTCGAGCAAAGCGATTACGTCATCAGTGCAGTCGCAGCTCTTTTTCCAGAGCAGCGCGGCCATGCTCAGCAACATCAAGCTGATCCACCAGGCCATGACAACTGCACTGATGAGATCAGTCTGCCGCGGGGCGGGCTTCTGTGCCGCTCACCCAGGCATCGATACCTTCCCCTAGGAACGACAGACCCAGCACCAGAACGAACATCGCCAGCCCGGGGAAGAGCGCCGTCCACCACACCCCGGTGGGCACTGCGGCCAGCGCCAGGTTGAGATCACCACCCCATTCGGGCACGGTCTCCGGCAGGCCCAGACCGAGAAATCCCAATCCCCCGAGCACCAACACAGCATCGGCTGCATTGAGGGTGAGCAGTACCGGAACAGAGGTGATCACGTTGCGGAACAGGTAGCGCCGCAGGATCCAGAGCGGCCCCGCCCCCAGGCTCTGGGCAGCTTCCACAAACAGCTCGCTCTTCACCTGGGCGGTTTGGTTGCGCACCACACGGAAATACTGCGGCACGTACACCACACAAAGGGCAGCAGCAGCATTGGGAATGCCCTTGCCCAGCAGAAAGGCCAACACCACCGACAGCAACAACACCGGCAGGGTGTAGAGCGTGTCCATTAGCAGCACCATCAGGCGATCGACAACGCCGCCGAAGTAACCACTCACCATGCCAAGGGGCACACCCACCAGCAGGGCCAGGCCTACCGCCAGAAGCACCACCTGAAGCGCCACCCCACTGCCGGCCATGGTGCGTACACACACATCCCGGCCGAGACGATCGGTGCCGCACCAATGGGTCCAGCTGGGACCGGAATAGATCGGGTTCTCCAAGCCAGCATTGGCATCTGGAAGGATGCCAGCAGTCACCAACAACGGCGTGACCAAGGCCACCAGCAGGTAAATCCCCACGATTACCAGACCCCAGCGAGACATGCGGGTGGAGAGGCTCCGTGTCACGGGCAAGTTGGCCTCAGGCAGATGCATTGTCTCCCGAACCGCGGAAGGAGGAAGACACCTAAGCCTTAGCTCCCCCTAGCTCCCCCCACCGTCATTCAACTTGAGCACAGCCATGAAGGCCTCCTGGGGCACATCCACCTTGCCCATGGCCTTCATCCGCTTCTTGCCCTTGGCCTGCTTCTTCAACAGTTTCTTCTTGCGTGAGATGTCACCGCCGTAGCACTTGGCGAGCACATCTTTACGGATGGCGCTGATGCTGGTGGAGGCAATGATTCGGCTGCCGATGGACGCCTGAATCGGAATCTTGAACTGCTGGCGAGGAATCAGTTCCTTGAGTTTCTCTACCAACGCCTTGCCAACGTTATAGGCCTTGTCTTGGTGGACGATCGTGGTGAGGGCATCGGCCCGCTCACCGTTGATCAACACATCGAGGCGCACCAGCTGGTTCTTGCGGTAGCCGATGAGGCTGTATTCCATCGAGGCATAGCCCTGAGTGCGAGTCTTCATCTGATCGAAGAAGTCGGTCACCACCTCTGCCAGCGGTAATTCGTAGATCAATGTCACCCGATCTGTAGTGATGTACTTCATATCGATGTACTCACCGCGCCGTTCTTGGCAGAGGCCCATCAAGGCACCGTTGTAATCATTAGGCGCATAGATCTCCATTTTCACGTAAGGCTCTTCGATGGATTCGCGCTTCTGCGGATCAGGAAGCGTGGCGGGGTTATCAACCAACACTTCGGAACCATCGATCATATTCACCTTGTAGATCACCGATGGCGCAGTGACGATCAGATCGAGGTCGTACTCGCGCTCGAGCCGCTCCTGCACGATCTCCATGTGCAGCAGACCGAGGAAGCCGCAGCGGAAACCAAAGCCCATGGCACTGCTGGTTTCAGGCTCGTACTTCAGCGCCGCATCAGAGAGCTGCAGCTTGTCGAGGGCATCACGCAGATCCGGGTACTGATCGGCCTCGGTAGGGAACAGACCGCAGAACACCATCGGCTTGGCCTCGGTGTAACCCGGTAAAGCCTCATCCGCCGGCGCGTTCAACAGGGTGATGGTGTCGCCCACACTGGCATCAGCCACCGCCTTGATCGAAGCCGCTAAGTACCCCACCTCACCGGCGTGGAGCTCATCCACCCTCTTCTGATCCGGCGCCATGATCCCGATCTCATCGAGCTCATAGGTCTTCTTGCTGGCCATTAACAGCACTTTGTCTTTGCGGTTGATCCGGCCGCTCATCACCCGGAAATAAACAATCACGCCCCGATAGGGGTCGTAATAAGAGTCGAAGATCAGCGCTTTGGTGGGCTCCTCTACTTCATCCTTCGGCGGCGGCACCCGGTCCACCACGGCCTGCAGGATCTCAGGCACGCCCAAGCCGGTCTTGGCCGAGCAGGAAATGGCGTTGCTGCAATCGAGACCGATGATCGCCTCCACCTCTTCCTTGATCCGATCAGGATCCGCACCGGGAAGATCGATCTTGTTGAGCACCGGGATGATCTCGAGATCGTTGTCCAGCGCCAAATACACGTTGGCCAGGGTCTGGGCCTCCACGCCCTGGCTGGCATCTACGACGAGCAGCGCCCCTTCACAGGCCTGAAGGCTGCGGCTCACCTCATAGGAGAAGTCGACGTGGCCAGGGGTGTCGATCAAGTTGAGGACGTACTCCTCCCCATCCGCCGCGGTGTAGTTCATTCGCGCGGCCTGGAGCTTGATCGTGATTCCTCGCTCCCGCTCAAGATCCATGTTGTCCAGGAACTGCTCCTGCATGTCCCGATTGGCCACCGTCCCGGTGTCCTGCAGCAATCGGTCAGCCAGGGTCGACTTGCCGTGGTCGATGTGGGCAATGATGCAGAAGTTGCGGATCCGTGAGACGGGGGCGTCGGTCATGCAGCGGCGGAATCCCGTCCCGGGCCCAGAAATCATTGTTGGCACAATCCTAGGGAGCAGCACCAGTGGTCATGAGCAATCCCTGGACCCTGCTACTGCTAGCGATCAGCGCTGAGGTGATCGGCACCTCCTGCCTGCGCTTGTCGGAGGGCATGACCCGACCGCTGCCCACCTTGCTGGTGTTCAGCGCCTACGCCCTTGCGATGGCCCTGCTTTCCAAGGTGGTGTTGAGCATCCCACTGGGAATCACCTATGCCCTTTGGAGCGGCATTGGCACCGTGGTGATCGTGTTGGTGGGGCGCTTTGCCTACAGCCAGATGCTGCAGCCCCTCCAATTAATAGGAATTTTTCTAATCACCGCCGGTGTGATCTTGGTGAATCTGGGGGAATGAGCCTCAGGGGGTGAGCCCCAGCAAGGCATCACTGCGCTCCCGCATCCGCTGCAGCACCTCCGGATCCTGCTGAGGATCTTCATGGATGCTGGGCAACAGCGCCTGCAGCCGCTGCTGCCAGGCGTCGCTAACGAGACGTTGCTTAAAGCAGCGCTGCAGCACTTCCAACATGATCGTCACCGCGGTGCTGGCTCCTGGGGAGGCCCCCAGCAACGCCGCCAGGGAGCCATCGCCGGAGGCCACCAACTCCGTTCCCAGCTGCAGCCGGCCGCCCTGTTTGCTGCGTTTGATGATCTGAACCCGCTGGCCGGCCACCGAGAGAGTCCAGTCTTCGGTGCGGGCGGTGGGCATGAACTGCTGCAGAGCCTTATGCCGCTCCGCAGGACTCTGGCGCAACTGATTGATCAGGTATTGCACCAGTTCGAAATTGGTGGCGCCCACCTGCAGCATCGGCATCAAATTGGTGGCTCGAACAGAAGCAGGCAAATCCAGCAGGGAACCCTGCTTGAGGAACTTGCTGCTGAAGCCTGCAAAGGGGCCGAACAGAAGCGAAAGTGTTCCATCAATCCAGCGGGTGTCGAGGTGAGGCACCGACATCGGTGGGGCACCAACCGCCGCCTTGCCATAGACCTTGGCCCGCTGACGGTCGGCCAGCTGAGCATCAGCGCACACCAACCAGAGACCACTCACCGGGAAGCCAGCGAAATCAGCCGCCTCCGGAATCCCGGAGCGTTGCAACAGCGGAAGGGCACCTCCGCCAGCACCGAGGAAAACAAAAGGAGCCTGAACCTCTTTCTTGCCGGAGGGACCCTTAAGCACCACGCGCCAGTCGGCCTCGGTCATATCGCTGCGGCGCAGGCGTTTGAGGTCTTGCACCTGGGTGCCATACTCAACGGTGAGCGCTCCGCTCTGCTGCAACGGGGTTATGTAGGCCCGGGTGAGGGTGCCGAAATCGACATCGGTGCCCCGATCAATTCGGGTGGCCGCCACCGGCTGCTTGAGATCACGGCCCGCCATCACCAGGGGCATCCATTCGGTGAGCTCGCTTTGCTCCTCGCTCCAGCGCATCCGAGCAAATGCCGGCAGTTCTTTCAACTGGCTGTAGCGCTGACGCAGAAAGGCGATGTTCTCCGGGGTCCACACGGCACTGATGTGCGCTGCCTGGTGAAGAAAGCTGCTGGTGTCAAGGTCCCCCCGCTCCCGCAGCGAGCCCCAGAACTCCAAGCTGCGCTCAAACGAGGCATTGATGGCCACCGCTTTGGCCGTGGCAACCGTTCCATCCGCCTGAATCGGGGTGTAATTCAGTTCGCAGTTGGCTGCATGGCCGGTGCCGGCATTGTTCACCGCCGCACTGCTCTCCAAGGCAGGCGCCTTGAGGCGCTCCACCAGAAGTATCCGCAGCTGCGGGTCGAGTTCATGCAGCAGAGCCGCCAGGGTGGCGCTCATGATTCCGGCACCCACCAAGACGGCGTCATAACGGGCCTCGGGATTGAACGAACCGTCGTGCTGCACCTGCGCTGGAGGGATAACCGCTCTCGTCACCCTATGGGGCGACTCCGTAACCTTGGTGCCCTGATGTCTGGTTCACCCTGATGAGCACTGAAACCATGGCCCTCACGCTGGAGAACGTGGAGAAGGTGCTGGATGAGCTGCGTCCCTTCCTCATGGCTGACGGCGGCAACGTTGAAGTGGTGGAACTGGATGGCCCAATCGTGAAAGTCCGTCTGCAGGGAGCCTGCGGCAGCTGCCCCAGCAGCACAATGACTTTGAAGATGGGCATCGAACGCAAGATGCGCGAATCGATCCCCGAAGTGAGTGAAGTGGTGCAGGTGCTCTGAACCGACTTTTCGTCTATGGATCACTGAAAACCAACGGCAGCGCCCATCACTTGCTGAAGGGCGCCAAGCGAGACCGCGACGGCATCCTCGATGGCTTCATCGTAATCGAGCACCGGGGCTATCCGATGCTGCAGCGGGGCGACAGGGCCGTTTCAGGAGAGGTGTACTGGGTGCCCGACCTTTGCTGGCCCGATTTGGATGATTGGGAGGAGGTGCCTGAGAGGTACCGTCGCACCTGCGTGTTCCTCAGGGATGGCCGTAGCGCGTGGCTCTACGAAGCGGGTTCAGAACAACGATGAAGACCAAAGCCACAGGCGTGAATCGCAGGTTTTTGCCAGCTCAAGGGAATCTCCAGCAGACCCCCCTCGGTAGTGCCTTCAGACCCCCTAGCGTTAATTGAGATTTAACGTCTAGCCGCGGAGTGAGTCTGCTGCTGCTGCTCTGGCCGTTGGCGCTGATCCAGCGGCCGGAAACGAAGTCTCCGCTGTGGGCCCGACGCAGCCTGATCCTGTTGATCAGCGCCCTGACCCTTCGTTATCTCTACTGGCGCTGCACCGCCAGCCTCAATCTCGACAGCCCTTTGTCCACAGGTCTCAGCGGCCTTTTGCTTTTGGCAGAGGGCTGGCTGCTCATCACAGGATTGCTGCCGCTGTGGCTGGCCTGGCGCCGCTTCCCCGATCGACGTCAGGAAGCCCAGGCACGCCTTCAAGATTGGCAAGCCTCGGAATGGAAGCCCCATGTAGACATCCTTCTTCCCACCCACGGTGAACCACTGGCGGTGCTGCAACGATCGCTTCTGGGCTGCACCCAGCAGAGCTACCCGCACACCAGCGTCTGGGTTCTGGATGACGCCGGCCGCGAAGAGGTGAAGCAGCTGGCCGATCGCCTGGGCTGTCGCTACCTGCATCGTCCCGAACGGCTGCATGCCAAAGCGGGCAACCTCAACGCCGGGCTGAGCTGCTGTCATGGCGAGCTGGTAGCAGTGTTCGATGCGGACTTCATCCCCCAGCACCGATTCCTGGAGCGATGCATCGGCTTTCTGCTGGACCCGGACGTAGCCCTGCTGCAGACCCCGCAGTCATTTATCAATGCCGATCCGGTGATGCGCAACCTGCGAATGGAGTCGTGGTTGCTGCCGGATGAGGAGAGCTTTTATCGCTGGATCGAACCGGTGCGGGACGGCTGGGGGGCCGTGGTTTGCGCCGGTACGGCCTTCGTGGTGCGGCGGCGCGCCTTGGATGAGGTCGGTGGTTTCGTCGAGGGTGCCTTATCGGAGGACTACGTCACCGGCATTGCCCTGCGTGAACAGGGCTGGAAGCTGCTGTACCTACAGCAAAAGCTCAGTGCCGGGCTGGCCGCGGAGTCCATGGAGGACTTTGTGCAACAGCGGCAACGCTGGGCCACCGGCACCCTGCAGAGCCTTGGACTGCCCGAAGGCCCGCTGAGGGCCCAGGGCCTCAACAGCGGCCAACGGCTGGCTTACCTCGAGGGCGTGGTTCATTGGCTGAACAATCTGCCGAGGTTGGTGCTGATGCTGATGCCGCTGAGCTACGGACTGCTTGGCATCGCACCATTCCTGCTGGATCAGCGAGCGATAATCGAGTTGATGCTGCCGCTGTGGGGAACGACGCTGCTCAGCATCGGCTGGCTGAACCGCAACAGCCGCTCAGCCCTGCTGACTGAACTGACCGGCTGGGTGCTAACCGTTCCGCTGGTGGTGAGCCTGATCTGCCACATCCTCGGTTCATCCATTGGTTTCCGAGTCACCCCCAAGCATCGGCAGCGATCCCGAGGCGGCTGGTCGTGGTTTTTGGCGCTTCCCCTGATCCTGCTCAGCCTGTTCAACCTGGCGAATTTGCTGGGACTCATCCAGCAGCTGAAGCTGCAGGGCTGGGGGGAACTCGGACCGCTCCAACTTGGACTGATCTGGGCTGGGCTGAATCTGTTGGGAACCCTCATTGCTCTTCGCGCTTGCTGGAACCCTCCCCAGACCGACCCCTCACCCTGGCTCAGCCTTGAGCACGCCGCTGAGGTGACTGATGCCGGGGGGCATCGCCATCCCTGTCGGATCACCGCCATCAGTGAAAGCGGTGTGGAGCTGGCCTTCGCCTCAGAGGTCCCGACGCTGGTCGTTAGCAGCTATCTGCAGTGGACAACGGCCGTACCACCTCTGCCGGTCGTGTTGCTGAAGATCCAAGAGCGCCGGGCAGCCCTGGACTGGGGAGAGCTCAACCAACTGCAGCAGCAAAGCCTGATCCGCTGGTTGTTCTGCAGCGATGGGGTCTGGCCAGACCTGCAACCCCGACGGGAAGTGTTGGGACTTCTGATGCTGCTGAAACGTTTACTGCGGGGCTGCTCAGCTCCTCAAGCATTCGACCGTTCGCTTGTGCCACGACTTCCCTGAATTCAGGGCAACACCTTGGCCAAGGCTCAAGGACAACGCTGCAGATCAAAGTCACAGGCGTACACCGCTGGTTTTTGCCAGCTCAAGGGAATCTCCAGCAGATCTCTTGTGCCCGTAATGCCCTGCATCACGAAAAGCAGCGCTGCCAGCACCGAGGCCGTGACATGCAGTCGGCGCAGGCGAAGGTCCCGAAAGATCTCAGGCCGAGCCGCCAAAGAAAACAACATTAGACCTGTAACGGCAACGCCAGCCCAGTAGTGGGACTGCCAGAACGCAAGCGAGAGGGGATCATCCGAAAGTCGCCACACCTCCGGTTGGGCTCCGAGAGTGAGCACACCAATCCAGGTGATCAAGCTGAAGCTGAGGCGCAGTGCGGCAGCCTTGCTTCGCCAGAGCGCGACCAGGCTCGCCCCCGTCCCCAGCAGCACGATGCTCAGCTGGATGGCACGACCAGCACCACCAGAGAAATCAAATAGTGGCGCCTTGGTGGCGATGACCACTGTCAAGGCGATCAGCACCAGGAACACCACACCGGCAGCGAGCAAACGGCCTAGGTCACTGTGATCCCTGCCCACCACCGGTGGATGCTTCACCTTGGCGACGCGCCTCTGACGGGTCTGCCACGCCAGACGCACCACCATTCCGATGAGCGGATAAATCAGAACAACCGCCAGGGCGGGATGAAGAATCCAGAGCCAATCGGTGGTGGTCACAGGCCTGTATCCGTGCCCTTAAGACTTCAAGCATGACCAGCAGAATTGCTCCTACAACAGGGCGGCTTGCAAATTTAATTAATTCAGCAAATTAAAATCAACAAAGCGCAATTCTTCGCACCGGATATTTACAGAAAATAAAAAATAAATGCTTTAGACCAATGGCATGCCTAGCGAGGCAAGCCCATGCAGGCCGCACCCAAGCCCATCAACGAAGCAGCCAGACTGAGATCGCTCAGTGAATACCGAATTCTGGGAACAAAGCCTGAGCAAGCCTTTGACAACATCACCCGGATGGCATCAGAGATTTGCCAGTCTCCGATTGCCCTGATTTCTCTGGTGGATGAGAAGCGTCAGTGGTTCAAATCGAAGGTAGGCCTTGAAGCCAGCGAAACAAACCGGGATATCTCCTTTTGTGCCCATACGATTCTTGATTCCAAACCTCTCGTGGTGGAGGACGCACTGTTTCACGAGAAGTTCCGTGACAACCCCCTCGTACAGGAAGAACCCCACATCCGGCTCTATGCAGGGTTCCCCCTCAAAACCGACATCAACCACCGCATCGGAACGCTTTGCGTGATTGATCGGATTCCCAAATCACTCACCAATTCGCAATACAAGGTAATGGAAGGCCTTGCGGAACAGGCCACCACTCTTTTGGAACTCAGACGCCGATCCCTGGCCCTGATGGATGAGTTCTGTCAGATGCATCATGCTCAAGGCTTGGTCACAACATGCAGCTACTGCAAATCAATCCGCGACAGGGAAGGGTTCTGGCAGCCAATTGAACGATTCCTGATGCAGCACAGCACGCTGAATTTCAGCCATGGCATCTGTCCCGAATGCATGAACGAGCACTTTCCCGACGTGCAAAGCAGTCAGGCAGAGTCATCGAACAATCACAACTGATCACATAGGAGCAGGGCGATTGCCATCAGCAACACCATGAACACTTGACATCACCAGAAAATCAAAGGGAAGTTCAAGAGATTCGTCATGCGAATTGCAGATTTTCTGTATCGCAAGCTCAGCCTCAATATCTTCAAAGCTGCACCACACCTGAGAACGCAAACACCTGGGATGACAGCTCCTGCCGTGGTTGAGCCGGAAGCTTTGGAACCACCGACCCCAATCAACACATCAACAGCCGATGTGATTCATATCGGCCCCAGGGGTGGTCGCTACAAAGTCGACGCCAAAGGTCGCAAGATTTACCTCAAGGCCAGCTGATTATTTAGGCCTATAAAGTGGCAAGATAAAATGGGTCGAAATACTGATCGATTGGGTTTTGTATCAAACAAAACCACCATGAATTCAATCTGAACGACAAGGTTGATTCACGTCGGGAGATCGAGGTGAACGCTGGTCCTGCTTGCCCCATCCGATTTGGCACACCGAACAGTCAAAATGAATCTCTCGCCGATCAATGCCTTACTGCAGCGGAGATCGAATGGCGACGTTGGTCGGGATGGCAGATGGAACGAACAGCTGAAAAACAGTTCAGAAAAAAGTGGGCCTGACTAACAGCTGAAGTAAGGCGCTACAGCAATGTTCAGTGTCCTGCTGAAGGATGTGCTCAACCGTTCCCCCTTGCTGAATCGGCCTCGCCCCCAGACCAGCCAGGTCAATGACGTGGCGCTATGCCGCGCCACAGCGCATCCAGGCCAGCAGAACGTTTTGATCGGGCACAGCGTCAGCTCGGGTGCCTTCGAAGAGTTGGCCGTCGCCGGCGAAGGCCATGCCGGCGTCCAACGATTTGACCCAGCCTCAAGCGATCACGCAGCCGGCTCACTATTTAGCGCCTGGCTGCAACCCGATACCACTGCCAACTTGATGGCACCCATCCTTCAGCTCACGCTAGTGCCGTGACCATGCGCGACCTCTGCTCTGCCCTGCAGAACAAGACGTATTTCAACTACGGCGGCCAAGGGCCATTGCCCAGTCCATCCCTCGAGGCCATCGCGGCGAGCTGGTCACGCGTTCAGGAGTTGGGGCCGTTCACCGCAGATGTTTGGCCCTACATCGCCTCCGAAGTCAACAGCACCCGATGCCTTCTGGCCCAGTACTGCGGTGTTCCACCCCATCGTCTTGCCCTCACGGAAAACGTCACCAGCGGCTGCGTGCTTCCGCTTTGGGGACTGCCTTTTGATGAAGGTGACCGGCTGCTGATCGGCGACTGCGAACACCCCGGAGTCGTGAGCGCCTGCGTTGAACTAGCGCGGCGCCAGAACCTCGCCATCGACGTGCTGCCAGTGAAGCATCTGCGTGGTGATCAATCCCAGTGCGATGTCTCCGTGGTCGAGGCGATGGCACAGACCCTCACGCCCCGCACCCGCCTGGTGGTGCTGAGCCATCTGCTCTGGAACACAGGACAGGTAATGCCGATTGCTGCAGTCGCCTACCAGCTGACCCAGCACCCCCAACAGCCCTTTCTATTGGTGGATGCAGCCCAAAGCTTCGGACAGATTCCCGTCGAAGAGGCTGCTGCTGCGGACATCTACGCCTTCACCGGCCACAAGTGGGCCTGCGGACCTGAAGGGCTGGGAGGCGTTGCACTTTCAGAGCGTGTGTTGGCTAAGGCTGCTCCAACCGTGATCGGCTGGCGAAGCCTGCGGGATGAAAGCAAGGCCGATCTAACCAGCAAAGATCTGTTTCACCATGACAGCCGCCGTTTTGAAGTGGCCACCAGCTGCGTTCCGCTGATGGCCGGCCTGCGCTGCTCACTGCAACTGCTGGACAACGAGGGATCAGCCCAACAACGCTGGGACCGCATCCGAAACCTCAGTAGCGACCTCTGGCAGGCCCTCCAAGGGCTGGAGCACGTCAAACCCTTGCTGGAGGTGCCTCCCGCCAGCGGACTGGTGAGCTTTCAGGTCGACGGCGATGTGCCCCCTGCAGAACATGTGAAGAAGTTGGGTGCCCAGGGGCTGTGGATTCGCGATCTGGCGGACCCCAGTTGCCTGAGAGCCTGCACCCACATCACCACCACAGAAGAAGACATCAACACCCTGGTGGCAGCCATTAGCGCTCTTTGATCGCCTCAGATCAACCTCAGCCGCAGGGCGCGTTCTGCTTCCTCGCGATCGTCAAAGTGTATCTTTTCGGTGCCGAGGATCTGGTAATCCTCGTGCCCCTTGCCGGCCACCAGAACCAGATCTTTCGCCTCGGCCTCTGCAATGGCTAAGGCAATCGCCTTGGATCGATCAGCCTCCACCAATAGATCACTGCCGGCCGGAATCCCAGCCACCACGTCATCCAGGATCTGCTGAGGATCCTCAGTGCGGGGGTTGTCGGAGGTGACCACCACGCGGTCAGCCAGGCCTGCTGCAATCGCCGCCATCTGCGGACGCTTGCCACGATCCCGGTCGCCACCACAACCGAACACACATATCAACCGGCCCTTGCAGAACGGACGTGCTGCCGAAAGAGCGTTGTCCAGGCCATCTGGAGTGTGGGCGTAATCCACCAGCACCGGGGGCAAACTCGCTGCATCAACCCCGTTCAGGATCACCCGCTCCATCCGGCCAGGAACGCCGCCGAAACGGCCAATGGCCTTTAGCAGCAGAGGCAAGGGCATCTGCTGCTGAAGCAGCACCCCCACTGCTTGCAGCAAATTCATCAAGTTGAACCGTCCCAACAGGGGCGAACGAAAGCGACCCTCGCCCACTGGACTAATCAAGCGGCCCTCCACCCCAGCGGCGGTCATCTTTAGGTCGCTCATGTGCAACTCGACCGATGGATTTTCCAGGGAGCTGCGCCAACAGGCGGAACCCAGCCGTTCGGCCAACCGCGCCCCCCAGGCGTCATCACTGTTGACCACCGATCGCTCATCACCTTCCAAAAACAGAGGATCTGCGAACAGCGACGCCTTGGCCTCGAAGTAGTCCTCCATCGAGGCGTGGTAATCGAGGTGGTCTTGGGTGAGGTTAGTGAACACGGCGCCCGCGAAGCGGCAGCCCGCCACCCGCTGCTGCGCCAGGGCATGGGAACTCACCTCCATGGCCACCAGGCTGCAGCCAGCGGAGGCAGCCTCAGCGAGTTGCCCCTGCAGGCGGTCGGCAAAGGTCGTGGTGTGGGTGGCCGTGATGCTGTGGCCCGGCCAGCGGTTAACCAACGTGCCGAACAGGCCCACGGATTGACCTGCCGAAGCGGCCAGATGCTCGATTAAGTGGGTAGTGGTGGTTTTGCCATTGGTGCCAGTCACACCAATCAGGGCCATGCGCCTGCAGGGGTGATCCCAGTACGCCGCGGCGATCTCACCGATCCGACGCGCCACCGACTCTTGAATCACCACCACCGGGTCGTCAGCACCTGGCGGTTGTGCGGCAGCAGCTTCAGCTCCAATCACAGCAGCGGCGGCACCGGCCTCAAGGGCCTGGGCCCAGAAGGTGCCGCCATCCACCCTTTCGCCGGGGAGACCGAGAAACAGGGTTCCAGAGCCGACGCGCCGGGAATCGGTGGTGATCGCCTCCAATCCAGGGTTCGCCAGCCCCGAAGGCACTGCGATGCCTGCATCACTCAATAGAGCATGCAACGCCTGCGTCATCCCATCTCCCCGGTGCTTGTGGGAGTTTTAAACCGTTCAGAGCGCCGTGGACAAACAGAGTTGCAACCAATTCGACAGTCCCTCACCCGTGAGCCGCGGGGAAACCCGAGGGAGCTCAGATCCCTCGAGGGCGAGCACCGGCACCTCGAGGTCGTAGCGCGCTCTCAAGTCCGGGAGGGTCCCGGGCATATCGATATCAATCACCGTCAACTCGATCGATAGCCCCACGAGATCAAGGGCGCGCAAACGGGATTCCAAGCCTTCACACAGACAACAACCGGCGCGGCTGTACAGGGTGAGCTGCTTCATCAATCGGGCACCGGGTCACAGCCACAGGGGGTGAATGGATGACAGCGCAGCAGCCGTTTCACGGTGAGCCAGCCCCCTTTCCAGGGACCATGCTTCTGAATGGCCTCCAGGCCATAGGCGCTGCAGGTGGGCGTGAAACGGCAGCGGGGCCCAATCATCGGGGAGATGAAGCGCCGATAAAAGCCAATGCCGGCCAGGAGAACAGCCGCCAGAGCCTGGTTCACCGCTAGTTGCAACTTGGCCATGGGGCCGCCAGATAGAGTGATGGATTCGTGCATCGCTGCAAATGCCTGGGACTGTTCCTGTTCCAGCATGCCCAACAACAGCACGATCTCCACACCCACCTTCCCACCTATGTCTCGTTACCGCGGCCCTCGTCTGAGGATCACGCGGCGCTTGGGAGACCTCCCTGGTCTCACCCGGAAGGCCGCCAAACGGTCCTATCCCCCCGGTCAGCACGGCCAAGCCCGTCGCAAGCGCTCTGAATACGCGATCCGTCTCGAAGAGAAGCAGAAGCTTCGCTTCAACTACGGCGTCTCCGAGCGTCAGCTCGTGCGCTACGTGAAGAAAGCGCGCGCCCAGGAAGGTTCCACCGGAACCAACCTGCTCAAGCTGCTCGAGAACCGTCTCGACAATGTTTGTTTCCGCCTCGGCTTCGGTCCCACCGTGCCCGGCGCCCGTCAGCTGGTGAACCACGGTCACGTCACTGTGAACGGTCGTGTGACCGACATCGCCAGCTACCAGTGCAAGCCCGGCGACGTGATCGCCATCCGAGAGCGCAAGTGCAGCAAGAAGCTGGCTGAAGCCAACCTCGAGTTTCCTGGTCTGGCGAACGTGCCGAGCCACCTCGAGCTGGACAAGGCCAAACTGAGCGCCAAAGTCACAGCCCGCTGCGAACGCGAGTGGGTTGCCTTGGAGATCAACGAACTGTTGGTGGTGGAGTACTACTCCAGAAAAGTCTGATTTTGGGCTACTGCAAGGGTTTCGAGGCTTTTTCGACCCCTTGCTCAAACTTTACTCAAACTCTTGCTACCGTTTTCGCAACGACCAGCAGGAGTTTTTTTTCATGCCTGCCATTGCTCAAAAAGCAAGGGCACTGGGAGGCAAAGGGGTTGTCTTGTCGTACGTGGACAAGCCCGAAAACTTCTACTGGCGTGAACAGGTCCCCGGCACAAAGCGGTACCTCAACCGACTGCTGCCCAACTCTTCAACTCTTGAGGAAGCAGTCGAGGAATGCATCGAGGCTTATACGGCCCTGAGAAAAGAGCAAGCCGTTCCTCATGGATCTGACGGACCCAGTCAGCAACGCGCCTCAGAGAGCCAAGGGAGAACCACTAGGAACTCCATACCGGCAGGTTCAAGAACAGGCCAGTAGAGGCTTGTGTTGCCGAATTACTTGAGGCCGAGCAGCGAAAGGTTGAAGCGGAGCCACTCAAACCACGAAGCCTGTTGAACAAACGCCAGGCACTGCTCAAACAGATGCTCCCGTACCTCGAGGAAAGGGGAGTTACGCACACGCGTCAGATCGACCTGAATACCTTCGAGGACTACCCGACATGGAGGAAGGCAGCCAAATCCACACGGAAGCTTGAACTGACATACATCGGGAACTTCCTCAACGAGTTCTGCAAACGACGGGGGCTACTGGACATTGAGGTATCGCCCCGCGAAGCCCTTCCAAGCATTGCGATCAAAGACACAGAGGTCGATGCCAACCCACCCTTGATCGAACAAGGCAACTGGCAGAAGGTGGCCGTTGCATTGAGCCGCAACCGCGACAGTGCCGCGAAGCTTCGGAACCACCGTGGCTCGTACTTTGCGCAGCTTTTTTATCGGTGGTGCATCGTCGGCAGAAACTCTGGGCTTCGACCAGACATTGAGCTGAACAAGCTTCGGTGGTGTGACGTGCGAAGAAAGAACGTCGGTAGATGGTCCAAGTATGAGGAGAAGAAGAAGGACAAGTGGATTGCAGTACTACACGTTCGCGACTCAAAGACAGGAAAACAGCGCATCGTCCCGACCAATGACGTGGATAATCAGCTCACACAGTGGAAGGAAGAGCAACAGCAATACATCCAAAGGTATTGCCCTGGAATCGAGGTCACCGATGAAACACTGATCTTTGGAAACCCACACAACGAGATGAGGCAGTACGCCTACAACAACTTCAACAGAACATGGAGAAAAATCATTGATGGGATTAACACATCTCTAAAACCATACGTATTCAGTAACAAGAATTACACTCCCTACAGCCTTCGCAGCACTTACATCTGCAATTTAATCATGGACAACAAAGACATCTACACGGTAGCCAAGCTCGCTGGACACACGATTGCTGTTTGCGAGAAGTATTACGCCAGAATTGATATGGGCAAAAAGGCGAAAGAGATAACTGACTTTGATTACGGATCTACACGATCAAGAAACATCGAAACAGAAAGCTATTGACTTAACAAACAATGACATCCAAACAAGAACAACATGAAATAGACACGACCGTCGAAGCACTAAGGAAGAGGCATCACCAGGTCAGGAAAGCCATTGCTTGAATGAATCATTTTGGTGAGAGTGGCTTGTCTTCCATTTACTTGAATCCTTTGGTTGATAGTTCAGCTTTCTTTTTGACAGATTTACTAATAGAAGCTGGGACTGATTCCTCCTTGAATATCTTGCCCTCTACCCAGACAGTTAATGCATAGACAAGAATCAATGCTGGCACAAGGACAAGCCATTCATTGTCAAATTCATAAGGGATTTGTCTTACGCCAAATACAGTTAAATACCCAGTAACAAGAGTAATAATGAGCCGCCTTATGGTTCCAGAATTCAATTGACTTATGCCAGGCAACTGAGTCTATGCGGACAGAGCTAAGCCGCCACTAGCTCAAGTTCTTCTGCCAAGTCTTCGTATCGGCACTCATCGAGCTGCTCTCCCATACCCTTGATCATGCTCATCACATCACCAGGGTCTTCAGCGGTGCCGTCCTGAGCCTTTGGGGGTAAAGGAGCAATGGCTATGGCAGAAGCCAGAAGTCCTAACGAAAGACGGTGGAGCGTCTGACATGCGTGATTACGCGAAGGATGCCGCAGTTTGTATTGGTCGTCGCGCATTGCTGTTACCCAGCTTCAAGCGGTAACCGGACTCGAGATCGTGTCCCAGCAACAGATCGAAGACACGTGTCAAAGCTGGATTACTCACCCATACAACTCAGCAGTCCCAACTTTGGGGGCGGGTTTGCGATCCTGGAATGGCGGTTCTCCTGACTCAAATTTGCATAAGTAGGTTTAGAACTAGGTCATGAGGCAAATGTACAAATGCTCGACCAATTCACTCTCACGGCAACCACTTCCATAGCCATTATTGGCCTAATGGCACTGCTGTATGGCGGTGTGCGGTTCCTACAAACCCATTAATCACAATGAATAAGGTTTTACGCCCGCTTCGCCGGGCAGCTGTCTACGGATCTTTCAGCTACCTGGGCTTGGTCGTGATCAACAACAGCGGCCTCGACCTACCCAGCCTTTGGATTGCTTACCTACCAATGTTTGTCGGGGTTTACGTCCTTACGATATGGATCGATCAGAAATTCAGCTCATAACGACCTCCGTTGATCGGGAGAAATTAGAAAAGTTGATTGCTGTCTGCTATTTTTTATCTTTAAAAAGAGATTGTGAGGTCATCAATAATTGGGCAATATCTATCAGCAACTACACGTGCTGTTGGGTCATAGTAAACATCCATCCACCCTTTTCTAGCCATGCCTCTTGCAATGTCACCTTTGCGATTAAATGTCCTATCTAAACAGTCAAGTTCGTATTCGAACCAGCGAGCTTGCGTACCCCCACTAGTTCCAGGCGTATAGCTAGGCGCGACATAACCAGAGCGATTACAGTTTGTCGATACTTGATATCCAAAACGCGTCGTCGTGCAATCTACGGATCCTGGGCTGCCAGGGTTTTAGTAGCCAGGTGTTCCTTGATATTCATTCGTACTTCTACCCCAGAACGACAAGTATCTTCCATACTTGCCTCTAACTTTCATTTTCCCGACGCTGCTTCGTCGATATGTATATCCATAGCTGACTTCAACATCGTCGGGCCCGAAGCTTTCTGCAGGAGACAGATTTGACCTCAGATTAATTCCCGGTGTCTCCCACATTGTCTTTGTCTGCGTGTTTGTCTTGTGTGATTTTGCACAACCTTCATAGTCTGCTGCTTTCAAGCATTTCGCATGAATGTCATCTTCAACTGCCTGCGCCACAGGAAATTCCAGGCTGAAGAGGGCATAAAATAAGAGCAGGCGTTTCATTGGTATTTAATTGCTTTAATCATTTGGGTTCAACTATATGAAAAGCTCGAGACATCCAAGCCCCGAGCCAGATTTCACTACAGTTATGTCGCTGTAGCAGTGATGCGATGTCATTGATCCATCGCTCGTGAAATCCCGACAGAAATTTCTGAACCCTTTATACGTATAGACACGGCCGCAAACCTCCCCCATACCCCGTCGCTCTAGGGCTCAGCAGAAGCTCCCCAGCAGGGCTCCACTTGTTGCCAGCCAACACGATGCAATTCCTTCCAGAGCTGCTCTGCAGCGTCTCTACGCAGGTGTAAACGGGTCTTGAGGAGTGGTGGCTCGCCAGGTATTGGCACACCAGTGTCGACAAAGACCTTCGGGTCCCTGACCCAGCTCTTCTCGTCCCGGTGGAACCGCTTGGTTTCTTTGGTCGCCGGATCTTGGATGAAGCCCTCTGACCCCATAACTCAATACCAGTACATGTGTACCATCATAAGACCGCTAGACGGGTCTGCTCAAACTTTCAGTAGCACCTGCTCAAACCACGCCTGAAAGCAACTGGTGCAACTGACTCTCAGGACTATGGAAACAAGTCCAACCAAAAAGAAACCCCCGCCTTAGGCAGGGGCTTGAGATCTGATTCAGCCCTGATCACTTGGCGTAGGAAACACCGCGGTAGGTCAGGCTTGGAGGAGCGTTGTGAGCGGCTTCTTCGCGGCAGGTGTTGTAGTGCTCGCGGCGGTAGGTCAGCTCGACACAAGCTTTGGGCGAGGCTGCTTGAGCTTCGTAGGAGTGACCTCTATAGAGAAGAGCAGTCATGGTTAGTTCCTCAGAAATCCAGGTCCCCGTTCCTTGGCCTAGTGATCTGCGCCCCTGAGTTGAGGGGTGAACTTCATGTAGCGGTTGCTACAGAAAAATTATACGCCCGACCTTATCCCCTGACAACGGATAACAACCTCGCTTGTGCTGCCGCGCAGGTTTGACGCGATCTGTCCTTGTTGAGCCAAGTGCCAGATAGGAAGAGGCATTTACTCAAACTCAACTCAAACTCGTAATACAGGGTCAAAAAGCAGTGCAGCACTCAAAGCCTGGACTACTCCAGAAAAGTCTGATTCCAGACAGATCCCTGGTTGCAGTCCTTGGCCTGCTTCACCGTTATCCCTCGCCTGCTAGGCGGGGGATTTTTTGACTTAAAGGCCGATATGCCTGAGTTCAAAGGAGATTGTACGGAGGAAAACAAGAGATCTGTCAATCGAAAAATACGCCATCAACACCGAAAAATTCCAATCAAAGACTCAACAACACTCAATGCTTTGAAAAAGATCACAATGTATGGATAGGTCATTGCTGCCAATACTTGATCCAACGCCAAATCCACCAACTGCAGCAAGCCCGTACTAAGGGCATATATAGCCATCCAGACAGAACAGGCTCTGCGCATGCTCGTCGCTCTGAATCGCGGCCTTATGCCGACCGACGTTAATCAGGAACTTAAACAATAAAAAACATCGAAAACAAAGTGAGGCGCAAGACCCCTTTGTTCGATTCAAATTCGATGTACTCGATGGCGACGTAGGCCACAACCGCCATTGCGAGAAGAACCCGAAGCAAGACAAAAGTAGCCCTTAGAATCTTCTTCACTCTGAGATCTGGGATCCGACTCCAGCGTCATCTAATGAAGGTATAATGAACATAAATATCACCGACAAAGACGAGACAGCAAAACAGCACCTATTTTTTCCATATCGGGAGGTGACCAACCTCACAACAAATGGAGGGACTTAATCCGGTGCAACTTGGCTCATAAAGAAATTACATAGAGATTCTCGATACTTCGCATGCCATAAAGCTTGAGGCCGTCCACACCCATTGCCCATAGTTAGTAACAGGAGCCTGCGATTGTCACAACAAGGGATCGCAACTCACACTTCTAAACAAATCATCTGAAAAAGGTTGGATTCAGGCAAGGGGTTTTAGTCGCACCGTTTAACAACACAGTCTTCTCCGCCTGTGGCCAGGCGGATCAGGCAGGCTGGGATCAGTGAGCCCATTGCTTTGTCTGATCAGGTCCTCAGTCTCCATGCCTGGATGGGTCTGGTTCATCCCGTGCTGATCATCCTGTTTGTCTACCCAGTGGTGGGCGCCACGATCCGGCTGGGAATCCTGGCGCGAGAACGCCGATTGAAGATCAACCCGATCGCCGACACGGTGCCGGTGGAGCACGCGCAGCATGGGGCCTGGGTTACCGCAGGGGTGCTGGTGGCGGTGCTGATGGGCCTCAGCCACAGCCTCTGGAGCAGCCATCCCTTGGGTTTGCTGCTCACGGGCAGCGCCGTGCTGTTCAGCTTTGGACGCCTGCTGGCGACCCGGATGGTCTGGCAGCGCTTTCTCTGGGCTGTCGCCAGTGCAGGCGGCTTGCTTTTGCTGGGGCTGCAACCCGCCGTGGAGCGGTTCAGCGATGTTCCCTGGAGCCCCCTGTTCTGGCAATCGCATTTCTGGATGGGCATGTTGCTCACCGCCCTGTTGCTGAGCTCCACGGCGCTGCAGCCCTTAATTGGACATTCCGTTGGTACCAGGCGCATTCACATCGGCAGCAATCTGCTGGTGGCCTTGCTGCTGGCCATGCAAGCGATCTCTGGCACCAGAAACCTTCTGTTGGGCTGGTGCCTGACCTAAGCCGTCGGCGCGAGCCAGAAAAAGCCCCCACTGCACGGCATCAGTCCTCGGTGAACTGACCGCTGCGGGCCAGGACCTCTTCAGCAGGACTGAAATGGGGCGGCTCTAGCTCCAGATCAGGGTTGTAGTGGTAATTCTCATGGAGGAAGCGGGACTGAAGCACTGCATCCTCAACTGCACCGATAGCTCCAACCGCTCTGGTGCGAATGACCTCCTGCTGCTCAAGGTCATCGGCATGCAGCGACAACTGCAGTTCATCGCGCAGCACCGAAAGATGAGCTGCACTTTTCACCACGCCATATATTCGCTGGACGCGATCCCGCTGAATCAGATCAATGCCAAGAGTGTGGGCACGCTCCAGCTCAGAATCCAGGCTTGGCCAGTAGCGGGAGGTGTAGTAAGCCCCAGAATCCTGGTGATACCAATCCTCACTGCGCGCGATCGACGAAGACACGGTGTTGTGAAGTTTCCAGAGGAATAGACGCAGAGAGTTCCCATCAATCAACTGGTCGAGTTTGTCCTGCAAGGACACTTCAAGGTTTCTGCTCGCCTGATCGGATCCCAGGAGCAAATACTCGATGGGATACATCGAAACCTCGCGGTTGCGCACCACATAGCGGTTGAGGTGGAAACGGCAGTACGGGCAGGGGTACATCGTGGCCAGAGCAGAGAAGAAGGTCTTGAACACCTCAACCGAAGCCTGTTGCTGCTTGGCAGGCTGTGCAGCGATAAGTTCCGCACTGGTGTGCATGAAACGCCAAGTAGCAGGACCGATGTAGTACGGGAAGCTCACCCGCATCTCGCTGGCTTCAACGTCATGACGCCCGACATGCAGATCGAGAAAAGCGACGTACTGACACAAAAAACCGGACTCACGGCCAAACTCCTCCCGCTCCCGTCGTTTCTGAACACCATTTAGGTAGTGACGTGTGAGTTCCCAGGCCCGCTTCAGTTCTTTCTTGACAATCAACGGACGGGAATGGAATGCCTCTTCAGTCGCGTGGCCGTAAAGATCAAATTCGCCGGAAGAATGACGTTCTGAGAACCAATTGTTGAGGACTTCATCATCGGCATCGTCCCAAGCGGAGATGTCCTTCTTACTAAAGACTGAGCTAGCGCGCAGCAGCAGCGGCATGAACTCTTCGTACCAGTATGACGTCGGCATTATTGAACCGGCGTAGCGCTGGTCGTCGGCGTCGACGATCACCCGCTGCCAGGTGTCGTGGTAAGGGCGGGACGTTACCGGTTTGTCGTGGTCTAGTGCTGCGGTGACTTCCTGATGATCATCAAGCTGACGCAAGCGGTTCAGCTCATGGCTCTGCAGATCCTCATGGGTGACCTGATCGGGATTGTGACCATGCAGTGCCGCCGTTAAGAGCACCTCGAGTACCACAGCCACAATCTGATGGTGGTGGTCCAGTTCCTGCAATTCCTCCTCAAGCCTGCCCTCCGCCTCAAGCATCGCCTCGGTGTGAGGAATGGAATCCCAGTTCGCCATGCGGTCCCGTAAGGCAACCTCCGCCTTGTTCACCGACGTCCGCAAGCTTTCGAACGGCTCTTCTGCACCCTCCTCCACAATGCCGAGTGCAAGGAAGAGGTCAATGGCCGCATTCACGAAGCGAACGAAATCAGAAATCGTGTACGGAAGGTCGTAAGCCCGTAGATGGGTTTCGGAATTGGCGGAATAACTCTCACGGAAACTGCGATATGCCGCCCCCTGAATCAGGCGAAACCAACCGATCTGCATCTGTAGCGGAGAGGTTCCCTGCAGATTGTTGGACTGGCGCTTGGCAGTGCCGTTTCCGTGGGACCCCGCATCCTTCGCTGCAGCATGAGGGTCCACCGACCGATGAGCTCCGACATAGGCCCTTGGATGGGACTCGAATTGCTCCGGCAGGTAGTCGAGCAAGTGTTGAAGATCGATATGTTCCGAACCATCGCGCGCGATTTCGATTGCGATTGCATCCGCTGTCTGGCTAGAAACCTCGAATAGCTGGATCAGTCTCTTAAGTGCATTCAGATCAACCAAACCGTCGCCGTCCTGATCCAGAAGGGCAAAAGCCTCCCTTGCTTTAAGCGCAACATCGCCAAGCTGCAAGGCCAGCAGCAAGCGCCAATCCCGCAGGCTGATCGCACCTTCTCGCAGACGATGGGCGTCGATCGCGCCCTTCAGATCCTGGAGTGTGAGTTCAGCACCACTAACGCGCGCACGGTCAACCATTTGAGCCGCTGTGATCTCACTGGGCTTCAGACCATCGAACAAACTGTCAAATTTATTAGGGGTGAAGCCTGCCACGCAACGCACGCAACTCAATTTGAAGGTAACCACATCAGACCCAATCGGCTTCTGAATGTGTCAAACCACCCAGCTTGATGCCATCGGTCATTCGCACATCCCAGCACAAAAGACTGGAGGCCATGGCACGGTCAATCCCATCGAGTAGTCGAGAATCAAACGCCTTGGTTACCGGCAGAGAAAGGCGGCATTGCACGGCTCAGGCTCACCGATATGTGGCGTAATCGATTCTTGAACCATCAGCACCTGATTGCGAACTTCAACATTTGATCCCGTTCCACTGCTGCATCTTCTTGCTAGGCCTATGGCTGTCGGTCAGGACCGCCGCAGTACATACACGAGGGGTTGGCCTTGTTTTCTGTTGATATCACCTCGAGTGCTGGAGGCACAGTTTTCGATGCGATGTTCTGGTCCTTCGTGGCCATGGTTCCGGTCGTGATCTCATCGTGGTTGGGGATAACTCTCATGCCGAGCCGGAGGGTGAGTGCATTTTTTCTGGCGTTGAGCGCGGGGATGCTGATTGCGCTGCTCTCGTATGACCTTGTCCAGGAGGCCTACCGACTCGCTGGGAATGGGGTCATGGTTTTCGGATTCATGGCCGGACTGTTTACTTACATCGGGGCAAATCAGATCGTTGCGAGAGTCATAGGGATAGGGCGGCGGTGCTCAGCCGACTGCGGCGGACTCGGCAATCTCACGCATCTTCAGCAGAAGGAGCGAAGCACCGCCATGGCATTGGTCGTCGGTTGCGCTCTGGATGGGATTCCTGAATCGATGAGTATCGGCATTTCTTTTCTGGAGAATCCGCTGGTTAGCGCCTCCGTGATCCTGGCTGTTGCGGTGGCCAACATCCCTGAAGGCCTCGCCAGCGGTGCAGGACTGAAACGCAGTGGAGTTTCACGACTGAAAATCCTTTCGGTATGGGTTTCTGTGGTGGTTGTGTGTGTGTTGTCTTCAGGGCTTGCTTTTGTGGTTTTGAACGATGCACCGAACGCCATAAAGGCGTTCATCACAGCCTTTGCAGGCGGTGGAGTGATGGCCATGACCTTTCAGGCCGTCATCCCAGAGGCTTATGAGGAGATTCGGGATTGGCTGAGCGTGGTTGGCGGAAGTGGTTTTGCGATCGCGTTCTCCGTCTCTCATTTGTTCCATTAGGCATCCCCTCGCCTGATGACTCTTTCGGATCGGGGCCTCTAAAGGCACAGAAGCCAATCCAATGGCGACTAGCAGCCTGGACCAAGGCACCAATGGGAACAACTCATTCGATACCCCTGCTTGTGCGCTACGCCTGCTGTTGTCCCAGGACGGTTCGCAGCCAGGGGAGGCTGAGGCCGATCACGTTGGAATAACAGCCATCCAAGCCATCGATACAGAGACCGCCGCGTCCTTCGAGAGCAAAACCACCGGCACATTGCAGTGGTTCTCCACTCGCCACATAGGCCTCAATCTCGGCCTGGCTGAGCGGGGCAAAGCGCACCACCGTCTCCACGCAAGCCAACACTTGAGATTCTCCGCGACGGATCAGGCAATGGCCCGTCAGCAGAGATCCACGGCGACCAGCCATCCGCTGCCAACGCTCTATCGCTGCTGCAGGACCAGAGGGCTTGCCGAACACCTGCCCCTCAAAACTGAGCACGGAATCACAGCCCAGCACGGCTGTGATCTCGGCATCGCCCGCAGGATCAAGCAACTGAGCAACAGCAGTGGCCTTGGCCTGAGCCAGCAATTTCACCAGTTCTACTGGATCTGCATTGTGGATCTGGTCCTCATCCACACCGCTGACGCGCACCCGATGAGGAACTCTCGCTTGCTCCAGCAAGCGGCGACGCGCCGGCGAGGCGGAAGCAAGCAAGAGCACGGGAACACACCGCAGAACAACGCTCCGTAGGCTGCCAGGAACGGGAAGCTTCGCCATCGCTCACCCCACCGACCTGCTGGATCGACGCAGCCGTTACCGGGCCTGCCGGGCCATGGGATGCCTGCCCTTCTCGGAAGCCCTCTACCGGGATCTTCAGCAGCAAGGCCTGGATGCAGGCGACCTCTGGAGCGAGCCCAACCGCTACGGGCGCGAGAGGCGCTGGTTCCGCAACAGCGAAGCGCTCGAGGACGATCTGCGTTGGCTGATCAGCGTGGGAGTGCTGCGCCGGGAAGTGGATGGGCAGGGCCTGACCAGCCGGTTCAGGCTCACCCCCCTGGGTCGCCAACTCCTCGATAACGACACTGCACTCCTACAGCGGCCAATTCCCTTGCTGGATCGCCTGCGTCACAGCTTGCGTCGGCACTGGCCGTTGTGAACCACACCACTCCGCGCCCCCTGATGGTGCTGGGCACCTCCAGCGGTGCTGGCAAATCGCTGATGACGGCAGCGTTGTGTCGGGTGCTGCAACGTCGGGGAGAACAGGCGCTGCCCTTCAAGGGCCAGAACATGAGCAACAACGCCTGGGTGGATGCCGACGGCGGTGAGATGGCCTACTCCCAGGCCATGCAGGCCTGGGCGGCGGGTCTTGAGCCCTCCTGCGCCATGAATCCCGTGCTGTTGAAACCCCGGGGCGACAGCACCAGTGAGGTGATCCATGGAGGCCAAAGCGTGGGAATCGCCCGCGCCGAGCATTACTACCGCGACTGGTTCCGCCCAGGCTGGCAGGCGATCCGGACCGGGCTGATGCAGCTCCAGCAGCAATGGCCCCATGGCCGGCTGGTGCTGGAGGGAGCGGGGAGCCCGGTGGAAGTGAATTTGCAACACCGTGACCTCACCAACCTGCGCCTTGCCCAATACCTGCGGGCCAACTGCCTGCTTGTGGCCGACATCGAGCGAGGCGGGGTCTTTGCCCAGATCGTCGGGACGCTTGCTTTGCTGCGACCGGTGGAACGCTTGCTAATCAAAGGCATCCTGATCAATCGCTTCCGCGGCCGGCGGGAGCTGTTTGATGAGGGTCGACGCTGGCTAGAAGCCAACACCGGGGTACCGGTATTGGGGGTCATGCCCTGGCTGAACGAGCTGTTCCCGCCCGAAGATTCCCTTGATCTGCTGGAACGCAAACCGAGCTGTGGACCCACCGATCTGGAGATCGTTGTGCTGCGGTTGCCCTCCTTGAGCAACTTTTCCGATCTCGATCCGCTCGAGGCCGAACCCAGCCTGAGGCTGCGCTGGATTCAGCCCGGGGAACCCCTGGGGGAGCCGGATGCGGTGATTCTCCCGGGAAGCAAGCAGACGCTGAGCGATCTGGCGGCGTTGAAGAGCTGTGGCCTGGCCAATCAACTCAGGGCCTACGCCCGCGCTGGTGGATCCGTCTTGGGCATTTGCGGTGGGATGCAGATGCTGGGCAGAACCTTGAGCGATCCGGAGGGACTGGAGGGCACGGATCAGAGGGAGCCCCAAAACGGCTTGGGGCTCCTGCCCCTGGAGACCACGTTCAGCGGCACGAAACGGCTGAGCCAACGCAGCATCGATAGCCTTTGGCCAATGGAGACCCCTCTGACCGGATTTGAACTGCACTACGGAGCCACCACCTCGGATCCCGAGCTTCAGCCGCTGAGCAGCGACCCTGGTTTGGGTTGGTGGGTTCCCGGCCCGAAGGGTTCGAGCGTGGTGGGCACCTATCTGCACGGGTTGCTCGACAACGGCCCCTGGCGACGGGCCTGGCTCAACAGGCTCCGCGATCAAGGGGGCCTGCAGCCGTTAGCCAACGATCCCAAGAACCACAGCGCGCACCGTGACCTCTTGCTCGATCGCCTGGCCGACGCCTTCGAGCATCATGTGAACCTTGCTCCATTGCTGCAGCCATGACCTCGATTCCTGTGCGCTGGCCCGATGGCCGCACAACCCAGGAACGCATTGGCCAAGACTGGTTGGTGGCCGCCAGTGGAGCTGGCGTCAGCATTCCTACCGGTTGTCTGGGGGGCAGCTGCGGGGCATGCGAGATCGACGTGAACGGCAAAGTAGTGCGCGCCTGCATCAGCACCATTCCGCCTTCGAAATCAGCGAAACTCACCGTCGAATTCGCTACTGATCCGCACTGGTGACTCCCTTTCGCCTCAGCCTGATGGCTCTGCTCACCGGAGCCTTGAGCGGTGCCGGTGTAGCTGTTGTGATGGGTTGGATCGGCGGCTTGAGCCAACTGCTCTGGGGAGACCCGGTACTCGAGCGCTTGGATCGCGGCCTTCCCTTGGGCTGGTCGCTGCTCATCTGTGGCGGCGGCGGCTCGATCCTGTCGTTGCTGCATCGCCCCGGCCCCGCCACCTTGCTGCCGGAGCTGCGCGACACCCTGAGTGATCTGCGTGATCCTGACCAGGCTCCGAAACGCGATGAAGCCCGCGGCCTTCTCGGAGCGGCACTGGCCCAGATCGGTGGAGGTTGCATCGGGCCTGAAGCCCTGATGAGCCGCATGGCCGCCCTGATTAGTCAACGTGTCTGGCGTGGGCGCGACAAAAGACTGCAAGAGGCGACGGTGTCAGGAAGCTTCGGATTGTTCGGAGCCCCACTGCTGGGTGGTGCTGTCATTGGAGAGGTCTCTCACAAAGAGAGCAGCAGGCAGACGTTCCTCGACCGCTGGTTGCCGGGCAGCCTCGGCGGTGTTGCCGGGTTTGCCGCCTTCCATGGCATGAGAACCGCCAGCGGTGGATCGCTGCAACGGCTCCCTCACATCTGGCCCAGCAACCTGGGAGAAGATCTGGGCACCCTCGGTGCAGGCCTGCTGGGGGGAGTGATCGGTTGCGGACTTGGCTGGCTGCTGCTGCAGTGGCGAGGCTGGCTGGAGCAGCGCCAACTCCTGGCCCAGTGGCCCTGGTGGCCACTTATGACCGGCCTGCTCTTGGGGGCATGCATGCACTGGTTGCCGTTGGTTCCCTTCGCCGGGGAAGACCAGATGCGGCCCATGCTGGAAGGCGAGAACTCAAGTGAGGCTTGGTTCCTGCTCCTCTCCGCGATCGTGAAATTGCTGATGCTGGGCCTTTGCCTGGAAACCGGCTGGCGCGGAGGGGTCTTCTTCCCCTTGTTCCTGGTCGCCTGTGCAATTGGGATGGGATTGCATCAGCTGCTGCCGGATCTGGGCAGCCTTGGCAGCTGGTGTGGTGCCCTCACGGGTGCTTTGTACCGATGCGTGCTCCCTGCACCCTTGACGGTTCTGGTGCTCGGGATTGCCCTCCTGCAGGGCCACGGCACAGCAGGCCTGCTGGTGGGCCTCGGGTTGGCGCACATGATCAGATGCCGTGCTGAGCTGGATGGTGGCCCTCCACTTCACCCTTGAACACACGGCTGGCCCGGATGTCTGCCGCCTCAATCGTGGTGAGATCCAGCTTGGTCAGGGGCTCACCCATGCGCGAAAATAATCGGTTGGCTTGGCGCAGACGAGCCCGGTCCAAGGCATTGCGAACTGAACGCGCATTGGCGAAGAAAGGCAGCTGACGCCGGCGCGAGACGTAGTCGGAGAAAGCCGTTTCGGCCTCGGCACTGAACTGGTAGTGCTGGGCCTCCAAGAGCAAACCTGCGATCGCCATCAGCTCGTCGTCGCTGTAGTCCGGGAAATCCAAGTGATGCGCCACCCGTGAGGACAGTCCTGGATTGGAGCTGTAGAAGGTCTCCATCCGATCTCTATAGCCCGCGAAGATTACGACCACGTCGCTGCGTTGGCTCTCCATCTCCTGCAGAAGAATTTCAATCGCCTCGGCGCCGTAATCGCGTTCGTTGTCAGGTTTATAGAGGTAGTAGGCCTCATCGATGAAGAGCACGCCACCCTGAGCGCGCTTGATCATCTCCTTGGTTTTGGGGGCGGTGTGCCCCACGTACTGCCCCACGAGATCGTCGCGGGTGGCCGTTACCACATGGCCTTTGCGCAGGTAGCCCAAGCGATGCAGAATTTTTGACATCCGCTGTGCCACGGTGGTCTTGCCGGTGCCGGGATGGCCGGTAAACGACATATGCAAACTTGGCGCGGTGCTGGGCAACTCCAGTTGTTGCCGCGCCTGATCCACCAGCAACAGAGCAGCGATCTCACGGATCCGCGTCTTCACGGGGGCCAAGCCGATCAGCTCGCGGTCGAGTTGGTCAAGCACCTCAGCCAAACCGGAATCGGCGTAGGCCGAAGCCAGGTCAACCGAGGAGGGCATCGATCTCTGCGGCAAAGGCGCGATCGGCTTCGCTGAGCTGAGCATCCGGAGCGCCATCGTCCGGACGCAGGGTGATGTTCACATAGGTGCGCCCAAAGCTGATGTCGGGAAATCGCTGGGTCGCCTCGCTGTGCTCGCCAAGTTTGTCGAGAAAATCCCTGGTGGCGTCGTAGCTCTCGAACTCGAAACGACACTCAATGCATACGGGTCGTTTCCGCTCCTGCCACTGATTCATCAGAGCCCCCGTTCAGCCTGAACTTGCTGAAAACCTAGAGGAGCGCCACCCGCTGACAGCCCATTAAGCGCCCAGACCAAGCCTCGGCATATGCCCGATTGGCAGCCTGCTGCTCGGGATCATCGGAATCCAGCGGGTGCGGCATCGTGCCGGCGATGGCGGCATTGGTGACGCAGAACATCGACTTCTGGAAGCTGACGCAGATCTGAACGTGCGCATCGTTCTGCCCTCGACCGTTGTCGTCGTACCAGAGGCTCAGTTCCTCGGGCAAGTGACGATACATGTCCTGCATGCAGAGACTGGGGGGAATCCCCGCACCCATGCTGGGAACCGGATCGGCGTAGAGGGCGCCGTATTTGAAATCACTAATGTCTGGTGAGATCTGCCGGGCCTGGGCGTTGTACGACACCGTGCCCAGGAAGGGCATGCCTCTGAAGAAGACGGCCTCCACATAGGGCACCGCCACATCCACAAGGAAAGTGAGACCCGCCTCCGGGGGGAGGACCCAGATCTCTTCACCACCGATCGACACCTTGTATTTTATAGCGCTGCCGGCCGCCGCCACCAAGCCGTCACGGATGTGATGCACCACATCGTTGACGCAGGAGACTTCCTTGATCGCGTAGCGACGAGCCAGGTCAACAAAAATGTCGCTCATCACCCGCCAGAACAGACCGAGGCAATAAATGGTTGTGAGCGAGCGGATAGCCTCTGGCGCGAAGTCGGGATAGAGGCGGTTGTTCAGTGCCAGCAGAGGGTCGCGAGCCGACTTTCGCTTGATAATCCGCTGGCAGGCCTCTGCGAATTCAGGTGTGTCGAGATAGGCATCGAGCCCGCCTGTGCCATGCCAGAACATCGCCTTCTGGCAGTACTCGGCGTACTCGAAGTTGATCCGATCACCCATCAGATGAGTCCAAAGGCGCTTGAGGCTGAAACCCTCGTGGAAAAAGCGGAACACCGGAAAGGGGTTGAGCATCTGCTGCTCGCCTTGGTCCACCAGGTTCTTGCTGTAAGCATCGAGAACCAGGCCATAGCTCTCCAGCACATTCACCACCTGCAGCAGATGGTCGGGAGTGTCCTTGAGCAGCGGCGTATCGCTGAGCAAACGGCGGATCAGCTCCTCCTGATCCGGAAGCAACGGAGGTTGAACGAGGGACGGTGATGTCGGGGTCATGACATATCTCCAGTGATCAGGCTGAGGCCCGTGGTGGCCGCCTCACTGAGGTTCGACAGCAGCTCAGGAGCAAGGCCAAGCAGCAGCACACCGAGGCTGAGGGCGATGGCAGGAGCATGCTCCCGCAGCGCTACGGGGCTGAGGATACGGGGATTCTCCACCTCGCCGGGGGCGATCGCCAGGCGACCGAAGAAGGCGCGGTTCACCAACAACAGAAAATAAACCGCCGTCAGGCCCGATCCCACCATCGAAAGCAGTGTGGCCAGAGGAAAGGGTTGCAAGCTGCCGCGGAAAATCAGGAATTCGGAAATAAAGCCGGCCATGCCAGGGATACCGGCACTGGCCATTACGCCGATGATCATCAGAGATCCTGTCAACGGCAGGCCGCGCTGGGGATTGAGCAAGCCACGCAACACGTTGAGGTCGCGGGTGCCGGTCTGGGCGTAAACAACACCCACCACCAGGAAGAGCACCCCGGAGATCAGGCCGTGGCTCACCATCTGGAAAAGGGCACCCATCAAACCGAGCGGCGTGGCTGCGGCTGCAGCCAGCAGCACATACCCCATGTGGCCCACCGAGCTGTAGGCCACCATGCGCTTCATGTCGGTCTGGGCAATCGCCGCCAGTGATCCATAAAGCACCGAGATCGCTGCCCAGCCGGCCAACCATGGAGAGGCGAGCTGCCAGGCATCGGGAAACAAGCCTAGGCAGAAGCGGAGCAAGCCATAGGTGCCCAGCTTGAGCAGCACGCCTGCCAGGAGAACCGACACCGGCGTGGAGGCTTCGGTGTGGGCATCCGGCAACCAGGTGTGGAAGGGGAAGAGGGGAATCTTGATGCCGAAGCCGATCAACAGAGCACCCATCAGCACCAGCTGGGCTGTCATGCCCAGTTCACCCGCCAGGATCGGCCGCAGGCTGAAGTCCATGGTTCCGGTGACCAGGGCGATGCCAAGGAAGGCACCCAGGATCAGAACACCTGAGACGGCGGTCACGATCAGAAACTTGGTGGCGGCATAAGCACGATTGGCACCCCCCCAAACGGCGATCAGCATCCAGAGGGGGATGAGTTCCAGTTCGTAGAACAAGAAGAACAACAGAAGGTTCTGGGCCAGGAATGCGCCATTCACAGCTCCAGAAATCACCAGCAGCAGAGCGAAGTAGACCCGGGGGCGGTTCTCGATCGTGCGCGACGCGATGGCCGCCACCAGGCAGAGAACTCCGTTCATCAATACCAGCGGCAACGACAGACCATCCAGAGCCAAGGCGTAATCCAGCCCGATGGTGCGCACCCAGCGGGCCTGTTCCACCAACTGCAAGTCAGCGTTAGCTGCATCGAAGGGCAACAGCAGGGCGAAGCTCGCCAGGCACTGCACCACCAGCAGAATGATGGAGACATCGCGCAAGCGTGCACTGGACGGCGATCCCGGCCAGAGGATCAGAGCCATGGCCCCGAGGAAGGGAATCAGAAGCAGGAGGGAAAGAAGCATCTCGGGGCGATCAGGTAAGGAACCAGCTCACCGCGGTGAGGAAAAGAACGATGGCCAGAAGCACCGTGAGCACATAGGACTGGCTCTGACCGCTGACACTGAGCTTGAGGCTGTCGGCACTGGCCAGGGAGAAGCGAGCCACCCCATTGAGGAGACCATCCACCACATTTCGGTCGAACCAGGAGGCCAGGCGGGAGAAGCCAGCCACCACATTGACGATGGTGAGGCGATAGAAGCGCTCGGTATAGAAGTCGTAGGCCAGCAGGTCCTGCCACCAGCGCAGAACGGGATTCAGCGAGCGGGACCAGGCCTTGCTCAAGGGGAGCACGGCCCCGGCCAGGAGCCCCAGCAGGCCACTTCCCACCACCAGAGCTGCCGCCCAGAGCGGGAATGCCAGCAAACCATCGAGCGACTCAAGCCGCACAAGGAGCAGCGGCGTGATCAGCACAATCACGGTGAGCGCCACCATCGGGAACGCCATCTGCCAGTTCACCTCCGCCGCACGGCGGGACTTGATCAGTGAGCCCCCCATGAACACATGTCGGAAAACCCGCACAAGACCCATGGCGGTGAGGGCATTGGTCAGCAAGAACACAGCCATGAAAGGCACGGAGCGCACGCTCAGCAGCTCAATCGACTGAGCCAACGCCAGGAAGCCACCCAGTGGAAGGAAGCCCACCAACCCGGCACCACCCACAAGGAATGCCGTGGTGGTGGCAGGCATTCGGCTGCCCAATCCACCTAGCTCCGTGATGTCCTGGCAGTTAGTGGAAGCGATCACACCGCCAATGCTCATCGAAAGCAGCGCCTTGGACACGGCATGGGTGAAAAGGAGCAACAAGGCCAGCACTGGGATCTGCAGCGCTATCGCGATGAAGACCAGCCCCATGTGGGCCGTCGTGGAATACGAAAGCGTGCGTTTGATGTCCACCTGAGCCAGAGCCACCAGGGAGCCACCGATCGCACTGATGCTTCCGATCACTAGCATTACAACGATGGCGATGGGCGAAAGCTGAAGGATGGGCATCACCTTCAGCAGAACAATCGCTCCGCAGGTCACCACCACCGAGTTCCGCAGGATCGAGGCGGGATTCGGGCCCTCCATGGCTTCATCAAGCCAGAGATGCATAGGGAACTGAGCGCATTTGCCCGTTGGGCCGGCTACCAGCCCAAGGCCCAATAACGTCGCTGCCAGCGGGGAAAGGTTGTCCTGCGCCGCCCAAGCGTAGAGATCGTTGAACCCCATTACGCCGGAGTAGCTGCAGAGTGCCACAACACCCATCAGCAGAAGCACATCACCAACGCGCTTGGTCAGGAAGGCATCCCGAGCTGCGGTCACCACCAGGGGTTGGGCATACCAGAAGCCCACCAACAGATAGGTGGAGAGCGTCAGCATCTCCAGCAGGAAATAGCTCTGGAACAGGGAGTCGCTGAGCACAACGCCACTCATTGCCCCCTCGAAGAATCCGAGCAGCGCAAAGAAGCGGGCCAACGCCCATTCCTTATCCATATATCCCAGGGAGTACACCTGGGACAGCAAGCTGAGGCCGGTGATCAGTTCCAGGGCAACCAGATTGGTGAGCGACAGGCTGAAGCTGATGTCCAGCTCCAGATCAGCAACGGTGAGCCAGGGGAAGGCCAGATCCACCGGCCCTGATTGGTAAACCTCCTGCAGGATCAGGCTTCCATGGGCGAAGGCCAGCAGGGTCAAAAGAATGTTGAGGTACGCCGCCGGTCGGTGGGCGTCTCGGCGGAACCAGCCACAGGCCCAGGGCAGAGAAACCAGCATCCCGATTAACCCATAGAGCGGGATCAACCAGGCGGTCTGGATAGGAAGCGAAAGCTCCGGTGTCAAAACGGCGAGCGGGATGAAGATCGAGCTAGTCGCTGGATGGCCGGCGAATCTAGGAGCCGGTCACAAGCAAAAGGGCTCTTTGTGAACGGCTATGAGGTGGCTTTTGTGGTTTCAACTGCGGCGGGCTGCACCACTGCCGGCCAACACCGGCTCCACCTCTATGTGAGGACGGGCAATGATGTGGGCTGCAACTAGGCCGTCACCCACACGCTCGCAGGCATCGGCACCAGCACGAATAGCGGCATTCACCGCACCGGTTTCACCACGCACCATCACCGTGACGTAGCCACCACCGACGTACTCACGGCAGATCAGGCTCACTTCAGCAGCCTTGGTCATTGCATCGGCTGCCTCAATTGCAGGAACCATGCCGCGAGTTTCGATCATGCCCAGAGCCACGCCGAGCACTATGGGGGAAGGCGTGGCAGCTGGTTGGGCCACGGCTGATCCACCACCGGAACCTGTGCTGGAGGCGCCGCTGCGACGCGTTGTGGTGGACGCACGACGGGTTGTTGCTGCAGGAGCCGCCTTGGCGGGGGTGGATGCCGACGACGGGGTGCTGGCCACAGGCTTCACATCCACAGTCTTGTTCGCCGCAGCGGTACTGCGGGTGGTGCGACGACGGGGGGTGGGGGAAGGAGTGGCCATGGATTGGAAGGTGTGGAAACGGAACGGAAACGGCGGAGGGAAATGGGGGTTCCCTATCCGTCCGGATTCCAGAAATCGATGATTCCACCAATAGTCAGATCGGTGAGAACGGTGTTGTCGGGGCAGGCATGCCGTGCCGCCGAACCACTGGCGGTGAAAACCCAGTTGCCCTCGCGGGCACCCACCGGGTCAACGGCCACCAGCTTTTTGCCTTTGTTGTTGCGCAGGATGCGCAGATGCATGTGATCCAGTCCGGCAACCCTGTAGGTACAGATCAACGTGCCCATCACCTGCATAATCTCCATCAGCTGGCGTTGCCTCCCGCAGGAGTGCTGGGACTGGGGGATGGAGAGGGAGCTGAGGTCTTTGGAGGGTCGGGTTCCCAGTGGTCAATGATCCCCACAATCGTGAGGTCACTGGGGTACGACTTGCTGCCGGCGGCTTCACGGGCGGCCGAGCTGCTGACGCAGATCACCCAGTCACCAGGTTTCGCACCGACCGCATCGACAGCCACCTTCTTGGTGCTTCCATCGAGCACCACCTGCAGATGCTTGTGCTCGAAATCGGGGATCCGGTTGGTGGAAACGAGCGGCTTGACGACCTTGACGATGAGCATGATCAGTGAGCCTCCGGAAGCTGCGGGTCGAGCGAGGAACCGACGACCTCGGCAGGAGCCGTCTGATTGCGGTCGCGAATGGTGAGACAAGTGTGGAGCAGACCCTCGTTAACGAGAGCTGCGTAGCGATCGGTGATGGCCTGATTCACCCGATGGCAATCGGCGATGGCACGTTCCCGGGCACCTGGCACGCGACCGGAATAGTCGAAACGCACCACGAGCGGGATCGGTAGATCCCGCGCCACGTTGAGGCCCTTAAAGATCTTGACGCCCACATCAACATCAGGAGCGCCCTCCTCGACGGTGTCGAGGTGGGCGAAGTAAGTGAGGTTCCGCAGATGAACCTCTTTGAAGCCAATGCCCACACCGATGAATCGCTCCGCGTGCCCGGCATCCGGGTAAGTCCCCCCATGCAGGTCTTGCACGTAGTCAATCTGGGAGAAGTTATTGGCGAGCAACCGCGTCAAGAAATACACCATCCCGGCATCCATGGGGGCGGGTGCAGAGCTCTCAACGGATTCAGCAATCTGCGCCATCGCCTGATCGGCACTCATGGATGCCGTGGCGGCATGCAATTCCCTGGCGCAAATCCAACGGTCAAGAACCATCTCGCTATCGCGGCTCGGGGGATGCACCCGGATCGCATCAGTGTCGGTGTCGAGGCCGATCAGCAAAAGATCAACGGAGGCACCGCAGCAGAAGCTGTTTTCCACCGCCTCACGGAAGTCCAGCAGGCGCTGATGACCAGCCGCTGCCGCTAGTTCGTCGTTGCTGCCGTGGGCAGCGCAGCCCTGGTGGGAGGGATCGAGGGAACTGAAGTGGTACGTCACCACCTTCAGATAGCGGGTTGGTTCGGTGGAGGGATTCGGTGAACCTTCTCGGTAGCGACGATGCTCGGTTTTGACCCAGCGGTTCACCGTGTTCTCCACATCGAACATGGCGCCAGCATGGGAACGGCGACGCACGGCGCTGAAAGGAATGCGCAGGGCATAGGCCACCGTGTGAGCCAGCCGACCATCAGCACATGGCGTTAGATCGAGAAGATGGATGCCGCAGTCGAGCAGAAACTGTTCGAACTCCCTGGAGGCAGCACTTCCTATGCCGGCATCCAGAGGGTCGTCCTGGAAGAAGCGATCACTGAACAACCGATGGCTTTCGAATACACACCAGGCGAACAGGGCGCGCATATCGAGGGGACGCACCCAGGCCCGCTGCAGGATGTGATCCGGCAGATCAAAGCCGAGTTCGGCCCGACACATTCGCTGGGCCTGGGGGATGAAATCGGTTTCGTGCTGTAGAGCTGAAACCTGCTGGAGCAGAGGAACAATCCGATCAAAACGACCCTTGATTTCCTGCTCGTAGGCTTGAAGATGGGCGTTGGCCGCTGCGTTCGTGAGCGGATGACTCCGATGAGTGATCGGCAGTGAACTGCGGCTCAAATTGAAAGGGACCGCTCGCTTGGCTGATTTCTCACGACGCACCCAACCCGGCTGAGACGGGGCAGGGCGCTGGGCGTCGTTGCTGGAGCGAATCCGGCCACCACCCACAGAGCCATGACCCAGTTGAGCGGCCTTGCCCGAAGTAGTGAGGGCACGCCGCCGTTCAAGTGCAGCCTGGCGAGTGGTTGACTCCGCCTCAGACGTGGTCTGAGCGGAATCAGATGTCGTCAACAGCTGCTGAAGCTGGCGACGGGTGGGAGCTGACGGGGCCTGAGGTCGCCCGCCACGGAGAGGCTTGGAGCGGACCATCAATGGATCAGCCCCGTGCGCCGCCGGAGACGGTGATCAGGGAACCTTTCTCGGTGTTTCCGCTGGAACCGGTCACGCGGCTCAAAGGCCATTCGGTCTCCTCGTTGCGCTTGCGCTCAAAGGGAGACATGGCACTCATCGGGCCGGGACGGGTGGGGTTGCGACGGCGGGCCGAAGCACCCTCAGTACCGGTGACGTGCTCACCACGGTCCCAATCGTCACCGGTGATCTTGGTGGACGAACCCTCGCCGGTGACCCGAGAGGCTGGCTTCTCGGAAGGCTCACTGACCACAGCCACTGTGGGCTGGAACTGACGCTGCTGACGGTTTTGGAACTCGCGGTTGTCGAAGCGGAACTGCTCAGTACCGGTCACCTTGCCGCCAGCCATGTCAAAAGGGCCAGTGATGCGATTCCCCTGCTCATAAGAGGTACCGGTCACACCGGAATTGGCCTCGCGTTGTTGCTGGGCAGCACGGGCAGGAGACACCACGCTGAAGCGGGTCCAGGCAGCACCCTCAGGGGATTGACCGTGGGTATCGGTGCCGGCAGGGGCATCAGCGCCACAGGCTGCGGCCAACTGATCAGCACCCACATAAGGAGTGCCGGTTACCGCTTCGCAAGCACCACGCTTGTCGCCAGTCATCACACCACCCACACCGGGTTGGATGCCGGTCATGGCGGCAGAAGGGGTGCCGACACGCACGGGGGTGCGCTCACGGATGGCCTGCACGGCGGGTGTGCCGCAATGTTGGCCGGCCTGCTCAAGGCCTGCATAGGGGGTACCAGTAACGGCCTGGCAGCTGCCGGGCTCGTCGCCAGTCACATGTTCAGAACGGCCGGTGCGAGTTCCGCTCACCACCTGGTTACGGTTGGTGACGCTGAAGCCGACCTTGGCAGCTTCAGGCTCGGGCTTGCCACCACAGAAGGCATTCACCTGCTCGGCACTGATGTATTGATCGCCTGTCACGCGATGGCAGGAGCCAAATTCATCACCGGTGACCTGAGCCGATCGGCCCACCATCGTGCCGGTCACGCCAGTGCCGGACAGGGTGCCGGAGAGACCAACTTTGGCGGCAGGACGACCTTCGGGCAGGGGATCGGAACCGAGGTACTGATCGCCAGTGAGGCTGCGATTGGCGCCGGCTTCATCGCCTGTGACGCTGGCGGAGCGACCAACCATCACACCGCTCACAGGACGACCCTGTTCGGTGAGGCTTTGGCCCACCTTGCGCGGGGAGGTCACGCCACCACCGCAGAAGGCAGCGGATTGATTGGAGGAGATGTACTCGGTGCCGGTCACGCTTTTACAGGTGCCGGGCTCATCGCCGGTGACCTTTTCGGAACGGCCGACTTCATTTCCTGTGACGCGGTTGCCATGGCTCGTGGCCGTGACACGCACCTTGGCAGGCGTGGTGGGAGCGGGAGCGGTCTGACAGAAGGTCTGGAAGACTTCGGCACCGAGGTACTCCGTACCGGTGATGGAACGGCAGGTGCTGGCTTCGTTGCCGGTGGTTTTTACCGAGCGGTTTGCCTGGGTTCCGGTCACCGTTTGCCCAGCCGTGGTGGTGCTTTCACCCACTTTCCAGTGGGCATCAGCAGCAGCGGCTTGCTTGGCACCGTGACGGTTGGGACCGGTGGGGCGAGTCGCACCAGCGCTTTGCTTGTTACGGGCGCCGGCCTTGGTGCGCAGCTCACGAACTTGCTTGGCCAGCTCGCGGCTGGTGAGGTCAGGATTGGCCTGACGGGCAACCGCCGCCGCACTGGTGGATTGCTTTCCGGCGGTCTTACCGTGCTTCGCCATGGCCTCACGACGGGCCAGCACCAGCGCACGGCTGGGATTATCGATGGCACGGCGCTTGGGGGTGGCCGAGCGGCGCTCCGAACGGGCAGAAAACTTGGGAGCTGGCGCAGTCACGGCAGCCTTTTCTGCAGCACGCTTGCCACCACAACCACAGCTCTTAGTGGTTTCAGCCGGTGCAGCGGCATTGGTTTTGGTATGGCGGGCGACATCAGCGCGGTTGCGATCGCGACTGGTGTCGGCTGTCTTGCCGCGGCGTGACAAGGCATCACGACGGGCTAGCACCAATTCGCGGCTGGGATCGCGATGCGGCTTGACCTGGGAGCTGCGGCTTGCAGGAGCAGCCGTAAAGGTCGTGGTCAGCTGCGGAGCTACAGCAACGGAGGTGGCAGTTGCAGAAACAGGCTCAGCAGCTGGAGCCGCATTGGTGCGGGTGGGACGGGCATCAGCAACGGTGCGAACACGGTTGGCGCCATCACCAGCCGCTACCGAGGACTTCTTACCGGAAGTGGTCAGCGCCTTGCGGCGTTCAAGTGCGAGTTCGCGACTGGAGAGTCTTGCCATGTCCGCCCAAAGATGTCGTCGTGAGGTGGAAGGGCACCTGCCCCTCCGAAAAAGCTGGAGCCCTGATCAGGTCAGGGCTCGAAACCATGGGTTCGAAGGATCAGCGTCCTTCGAAGACCACGAAGCATGAACCCTGGCTTTGGGTGTAGGCGTCGTAACCGACGATGCGCACGTGGTGGTCGGGGTATGCGCGATGGCAAGCCTCGAGCTCACTGACAACGACGTTCAGATCCTTCTCACCGAAGAAGGGAAGCTTCCAATACGACCAGTAGGTGGCCATGGAGTTGCTGGGGTGGACGTGCTCGACGAGCGGGCTCCAACCCTGGGCAATGATGTACGCGATCTGGTCGTAGATCTCGTCCTGGGTCATCGGCGGAAGAAAGCCGAAGGTCTCCAGGGTGGCGACTGTTTGGTAGTCACCCACGGTGCTCTGGAAAGGCATGGGGATCCTGGGTTAAGAAAAAGGGGTGGCCGGTTGCAATAACCGGCCGAAGAAACAATCAGTTCTGAACGTCGAGCTTGTCGACGGTGTCGAACTCGAACTTGATCTCCTTCCAGGTCTCGAGAGCGATGGCCAGCTCAGGGCTGTGCTTACCGGCTTCCATGAGGATGTCCCGGCTTTCTTTCTCAATCTCGCGACCGGCATTGCGTGCCTTGACGCAGGCCTCAAGGGCCACACGGTTAGCAGCAGCACCTGCAGCGGAGCCCCAGGGGTGACCATGGGTACCACCACCAAACTGCAGCACGGAGTCGTCACCGAAGATGGCGACCAGTGCAGGCATGTGCCACACATGAATACCGCCTGAAGCAACGGCAAACACGCCTGGCATGGAACCCCAGTCCTGATCGAAGAAGTTGCCGCGGCTGCGGTCTTCGGGCACGAAGGATTCGCGCAGCTGGTCGATGTAGCCGAGGGTGGTCTGACGATCACCTTCCAGCTTTCCGACCACGGTGCCGGTGTGGAGCTGGTCACCACCGGAGAGACGCAGACACTTGGCAAGAACGCGGAAGTGGATGCCGTGCTTGGGGTGACGGTCGATCACCGCGTGCATGGCGCGGTGGATGTGCAGCAACATTCCGTTCTTGCGGCACCACTTCGACAGACCGGTATTTGCCGTGAAACCACCGGTGATGAAGTCGTGCATGATGATTGGCATGCCAAGTTCCTTAGCGAACTCAGCGCGCTCATACATCTCTTCGGGAGTGTTGGCGGTCACATTGAGGTAGTGACCCTTGCGCTCGCCGGTCTCCTGCTCGGACAGCTTGATGGCTTCAGCAACGAATTCGAAGCGGTTCTGCCAGCGCTGAAAGGGCTGGGAGTTGATGTTCTCGTCGTCCTTGGTGAAGTCCAGACCGCCGCGCAGACACTCATAGACAACACGGCCATAGTTTTTACCGCTCAGGCCGAGCTTCGGCTTGATGGTGCAACCCAGCAGAGGACGGCCGTACTTATTCATCCGGTCGCGCTCGACCTGGATGCCGTTCGGCGGGCCGTAGCAGCTCTTGATGAAGGCCATCGGGAAGCGAATGTCTTCCAGACGGAGGTGGCGAAGAGCCTTGAAACCGAAAACGTTGCCGACCAGGGAGGTCAGAACGTTGGTAATAGAACCCTCTTCAAAAAGGTCGAGGGGGTAGGCAATGAACGCATAGAAAGACTCCTTGTCACCAGGGACGTCTTCGATGCGGTAGCAACGGCCTTTGTAGAAGTCGAGATCGGTGAGGAGCTCGGACCACACAGTGGACCAGGTGCCGGTGGAGGATTCAGCAGCCACAGCAGCGGCGACTTCTTCCTTGGGCACACCTTCTTGGCCGGTGCACTTGAAGCAGGCCAGAAGGTCGGTGTCGAGGGGGACGTAATCAGGAGTCCAGTACGTATCCCTGTACTCCTTGACCCCAGCATCGTACTTCTTGCTCATGGGAAAACTCCGTTAGGTCGGTGAAGAGGTTGAGACGTTCGCGTGCCTCGTCAGAGGCTCAGCGGAAGATCTCAGTCCTTCTGACCAAGGAAGTTGCCGTTGCCCAGAGCAGGCTCCACTTCGCGGTGGGGACGGGCAATGATGTGAGCAGCAACCAGGCCGTCACCGACTCGCTCGCAAGCGTCAGCGCCAGCGCGCACAGCAGCATTAACAGCGCCAGTTTCGCCGCGAACCAGAACGGTGACGTAACCGCCGCCGACAAACTCACGACCGATCAGGCGCACTTCGGCAGCCTTGGTCATGGCATCAGCTGCCTCGATGGCGGGGACCAGACCGCGGGTCTCAATCATGCCGAGGGCGATGCCCATGGTTTCGTTAGCCATTGCCTACCGGGAGAAGGGGTGGAATGTTCGCTCGGGACATTGCTCCGCCACAACCCTTCCCGTCAAGAGATTTGGGCGACTTTCTCTATCACTGTCCATACTGAACCTAATAAGCCTGGCTTATGACCCTGTGCCTCACTGTTCCGGTCTGCTGTGGTGGTTCGTGTGATCACATCCCCACAAGTCGTTGTCAGCAGCGGTGAAGCTGCATAGCTTCACAAGACGACACTCTCCTAAAGCCTTGCTGCGGGATGGAATGTTCAACCCAAGGGTGTCGCTGGGTCGAATCGAGAAATTTTTAGCTCCTATCCCCAACAAGCCCGCACAATGGAAGCCCTCTTTTGTTGGCTTTCGTTGTCGCTTCACCTCACCATTGCCACAGGTAATCCCGTCAAGGTTGCTGAAATTGAGGCCATGCTGGGACCTCTCTCCATCGATGTTCAGCGTCAACCGGCTGATCTGGATGTTGAAGAGACGGGAAATTCCTACCGTGAGAACGCTGAACTAAAAGCTTCAGCAGCATCCTTGCGAACCGGCGGCTGGGCATTAGCTGATGATTCTGGACTTGAGGTTGACGTTCTTCAGGGTGCACCGGGTTTGTATTCTGCCCGTTACGCCTCTGGAAACGATGCCAAGTTGCAGCTCATTCTTCATGAGCTGGGTGATTCGCCCTATCGAAGCGCTTGTTTCCGCAGCACGATGGTGTTGTGTGATCCCACCGGCACCTGCCGTGCCGCTGCAGAGGGCATCTGCTGGGGGGAACTCCTGAGAGCCCCTGCCTACCCCGGTGGCGGATTCGAATCCCTGCTGTGGGTGCGGGAAGCCCGCTGCACCTATGGCGAACTGAATGCGGCCCAGCTCAGCCGCCTGGGTAGTCGTGGCAAGGCGGCGAGGGCTCTGGCGCCACAGTTGCGTGAACTGCTGAACCTGAGCTGATCTGACCTTGGCTGAGTGATCAGCGCAGCCGTGAGTTGCTATTGATGTGGTCGATGGCGCGCATCGCCGCCGCCGCCGCCTCCTCCACGTCACCTTCTCGTCCCGCCAGGGTGAGACGTCCGAAGGCACCCACCGCCTTCACGTCAACCAAAGTGATGTTGGAGGCTTTTTCAGCTTCATTGGCAGCGATCAGCACATATCCGGCAGGCTCCGTTTCCAGGATGAACATGCTCATCCCGGCTTCGATCATCGAGCCGCGTCGGTTCTGCCGGTTGATCAGCACGGCATGGTCAGGTGTGATAGCCCGGATGACTTCAGTCCAACTCACATCGGCTGGAGAACGCTGTTCGATCGTGCTCCCGATCGCCTCCAGCACCACGTCTCCGGAATGGAGCACCGTGCTTTGATCACGGTGGTAAAGGGCCATCGAACCGAACGCCCGCTCCACCACCATCTGACCGAGACGAACATTGCTGGCCTTCAGCGCGATGTCGGTCACACGGTGAACCGCCATGCCCGGTGACACTTCCATCCAAAGGCAAGCATCTCCCGGAATGGGCAGAAATCCTTGGCTCACCGACCCCATGTAGGCCGCCAGTTGCGGCTGCAGCGAGTCGATAAAAACATGGGTGCGCAGTTCGATTGACTGCACATGGCTGTTTTGACGCAGCAGCCTGGGAGACTCAGAATCCGTCGTTACAACACAGCTCGCTCCCCCCTGCTGGGGGGTCACCTCAGTCCCGGTGACGAGAGCACTACCGCCGCGTCGCCGCTCCCGAGCATCGAAGCTGGCAAAACGGGTCATGGCGGGGAGTGTACCGGACGAATTCAGCTGAAACGGGCCAGCAAAGAGTTAGTGCATGCGGTCTTGCGCCTTGAAATACAGCCGATACCGTCCAGAAAACCCCCCTCGAGATCCTGCAATGACTGAGCAGTCCTCTTTAAAGCCAGTGGATCTCAACGCTGATCAAGCCCTTGGGATGGTGAGCTTTGGCCTGATGCAACGACTTGCGCAGGATGGGCAGGTGGATCTGCCCTGGCTGGAGGCATCAGGAAATGCAGACAGTGAGCGTCTGCGTCAGCTGCGTCAACGGCTTGAACTGACGGCTTTGGCCATCGAAACCGGTGCGCCCCTCACCACAACGGAAGTGAGCATGCTGCTGGGAGCCCGCCCTGGAACGGAGCGGGTGGAGCGCGGTGGCCTCGTTGCTCGCCGGGTCAGCCGGAACGTCTGGCGCTTGAGCAAAGCAGACGACAGCGAGCGGAACGATCGTTACGACGGATTCCGCCGGCGCCTTTGACCCCAAACCAAGGCCTGCCCGGCCGGAACGATCCCAAAGAGTTTGAGCGACCTTTCCACTCCTGGGCGGATTCCTTTGCAACTTGGAGAGGTTGATCATCAAAGGAGCGGCCGATGGCAGGGCCAACGCTGCTGAAGGAATCGGGGCCGCGCGAGGTGTTCTGCGGTCTCACCTCAATTGTTTGGCTGCATCGGCGCATGCCCGATGCCTTTTTTCTTGTTGTGGGATCACGCACCTGCGCCCATCTGATCCAGAGCGCAGCTGGGGTGATGATTTTTGCCGAACCGCGTTTCGGCACAGCCATTCTCAGCGAGCGGGATCTAGCCGGCCTCGCGGATGCTCACGATGAACTCGACCGGGTCTGCAAGGAACTGCTGCAACGCCGCCCTGAAATCCGCACGCTGTTTCTGGTGGGGTCCTGTCCCAGCGAGGTGATCAAGCTGGATTTGGCCCGGGCCGCCGAACGGCTCAACGAGGAGCTTTCCGGCCGGGTACGGGTAGTGAACTACTCCGGCAGCGGCATTGAAACCACCTTTACCCAAGGAGAGGACGGGGCATTGGCGGCCCTTGTTCCCCTTTTACCCGCCAGTGATGAACGGCAGTTGCTGCTGGTGGGGACCCTCGCAGATGCTGTGGAAGACAGGCTTATTCACCTGTTCGAGCAGATGGGTATCGAGACGATTCACAGCCTGCCACCCCGGCAATCGACCGACCTGCCGGGGGTGGGAGCGGGAACCACAGTGCTGCTGGCCCAACCCTTTCTCACCGAAACCGCTCGTCTGCTGAGTGACCGCGGTGCCACGGTGCTCACGGCACCCTTCCCTTTGGGGGCGGAGGGGAGTCGCCGTTGGATGGAGGAGGCTGCTAACGCCTTCCATCTCCCTGACGAGCGGGTCGCTGCCGTGCTGGATCCCTTGATGAAGCGGGCCCAGAGCGCACTCGCCCGCCACCGCGCCGTGCTGGAGGGCAAGCGGATTTTCCTGCTTCCCGAATCCCAACTGGAACTGCCCCTTGCCCGATTCCTGCAACGGGAATGCGGCATGGAGCTGGTGGAGGTGGGCACGCCTTATCTGAACCGCGAACAGATGGCGGCCGAGCTGGCCTTGCTCCCCGACGACACCCCGGTGATGGAGGGGCAGCACGTCGAGCAGCAACTGGACCGGGTTCGCGCCAGCCAGCCCGATCTTGTGGTGTGCGGGATGGGCCTGGCCAATCCGCTGGAGGCCGAGGGCATCGCCACCAAATGGTCGATCGAATTGGTGTTCAGCCCGATTCACGGCATCGACCAGGCCGGAGACCTTGCGGAGCTGTTTTCCCGACCGTTGCTTCGCCGGCAACTGATTCGACCCGGCCTGCACCCAAGCAGCCCCGACCAACCTGTGCACGCCTGATCCCATGCAACTCACGCTCTGGACCTACGAAGGGCCGCCCCATGTGGGGGCCATGCGCATCGCCGCTTCGATGCTCGGTGTTCATTACGTGCTCCATGCCCCCCAGGGAGACACCTATGCCGACCTGCTGTTCACGATGATTGAGCGGCGCGGTCAGCGTCCGCCGGTCACCTACACCACTTTCCAAGCTCGAGATCTCGGGGGGGACACCGCCGAACTGGTGAAACGGCATGTGCGCGAAGCGGTGGATCGCTTCCAACCTGATGCCCTGCTTGTGGGTGAGAGCTGCACCGCGGAGTTGATTCAGGATCAGCCCGGAGCCCTAGCCCAGGGCATGGACCTGACCATGCCAGTGGTGAGTCTGGAGCTGCCGGCCTACAGCAAGAAGGAGAACTGGGGTGCTGCGGAGACTTTCTATCAATTGGTTCGCCACCTGCTCAAGGATCAAGCACCGGCCAACAGCGAGCACGACCCCAAGGCTTGGCAACAAAAGGGGCGCAGGCCGCGGGTAAACCTATTGGGCCCATCCCTGCTCGGCTTCCGCTGCCGTGACGACGTGCTGGAGGTGCAGAAGCTGCTCACCATGCATGGCATCGATGTGGGAGTGGTGGCGCCCCTGGGTGCGGGGGTGGAGGATCTAAGGCGCATCCCCGATGCGGATCTCAACGTCTGCCTCTATCCGGAGGTGGGGGAATCCACGTGCAGCTGGCTGGAGCGCAATTTCGGCATGCCCTTCAGCCGAACGGTGCCGATAGGAGTGGGCGCCACTCACGATTTCCTAGTGGAAGTGCACGAGATGCTGGGGATGGAGCCTCCCGCACCCGATGAGGGCTACCGGCGCTCGCGGCTTCCCTGGTATTCGGAATCCGTGGACTCCACCTACCTCACCGGCAAACGGGTGTTTATCTTTGGCGACGGCAGCCATGCCCTCGCCGCCGCCCGGATCTGCAGCGAGGAACTGGGTTTCACGGTGGTGGGGCTGGGCACCTACAGCCGGGAGATGGCACGGCCCGTGCGGGCCGCCGCCAAAGCCTTAGGGCTGGAGGCTCTGATCACTGACGACTACCTGGCGGTGGAAGGGGCCATGGCCGAAGCAGCACCGGAACTGGTGCTGGGAACGCAGATGGAACGCCACAGCGCCAAGCGGCTGGGGATTCCCTGCGCGGTGATCAGCACGCCCATGCACGTGCAGGACGTGCCCGCCCGAATGAGCCCCCAGATGGGCTGGGAAGGATCGAACGTGATCTTCGACGACTGGGTCCACCCGCTGATGATGGGGCTGGAGGAACACCTGATCGGCATGTTCCGCCACGATTTCGAATTCGTGGATGGTCACCAGAGCCACTTGGGCCATGCCGGGGGTGCCGGCGCGGCCGACCTCTCCGCCTTAAGTGACATCCCCGGCGAAGGCGATGGTGCTCTGCGTTGGACGGCCGATGGGGAAGCCGAACTGAAGAAGATCCCCTTTTTCGTGCGTGGCAAGGTGCGACGCAACACTGAGGCTTATGCCCGCGATGTGGGCTGCAGAGAGATCAGCAGCGAAACGCTGTATGACGCAAAAGCCCACTTCAAGGCATAAATAAAGCTTGAAAAAGAAGGACTACACCTTTTAGACCATTCCAAAATCGGATCTTGACAATCAAAAAACATTGACAATGCAAGAACTTTCCGTTCCTGCTTGAAGATAGAAACATGATTTGAGCCTGACAAGAACCAAACAAATCACATGACCTACCTCATGTAAAACATGAAATAAATTGTCCACGCTTGTCACTACAAATAAACAATGTCGCTATGGATAAAAAGTTATTCTCGGATGACCTTGGTTATCTCACGACGTGAACTGATTGCTGGAGCCGGACTAGTCTGGCAGGGCTCCATGACTCTTGGAAGAAAGGGGCCTGCAGCCGAATCAGCCACTCCTGCAGATGTCGATGTGGTGGTGGGAGCAGGATTATCTGGCCTAACAGCCGCTCGTCATCTGCGCAAAAATTGCTTGAAGGTTCATCTTCTCGAGGCCCGAGCCCAAACGGGTGGGCGAATGATTCGCCAGACAACCCATATATGTGCCGTGATTGATCTGGATTTGAAAAACGTATAGCACTTCAAAATCATCAAACAAACCGGTCGTGTGGGGCGTGCTGTTCCACACAAAGACACCCTTACCGTCGTCGTAAGAGGGATAACGCTTCATTCAGATTCAATGCATCAGATAGTGCCTTAAAGAGAGGGGTAGTGAGTTTTTCCTCCCCATTGGCCGCCCAGATCAATCAAGCCATCTCCGGCCACTTTTTTATTCACCATGCGTCCACCAATAATGTTTTTGACTTCAAGCAAGGCCACAGTTTTCCCTTTTTTTCCAGTTCTAGGGCTGCAATCAAACCAGACAGGCCTGCACCGATGACAAACGACATCCACAGAGGTGCCGGAAACTGGACTCTTGCCAGAGGCATCACGCCCTAATGCAGCCAGGCCTGCACGCCCTCCAGTACCTGCCAGGAGTGTGACCGAAGTGACAAGCGCATGTGATTTCAAAAATGAAAACGAATACTGCATAAAGCCACTCAGAAAGTCCGTTAAAGATTCAGCAAAACGTCAATGAGACAAGAGGAGAGCATAATGGGGAGGATCTGCATGCCAGAGCATGGCGGCAAAAGCCTGAGCATTTGCACTCATTTCATTTCATGCAATTGAAAGAAATTCCGCTCTCGCAGCTCAGCCAAAAACCAGACCTTTCATTTCTTGGTGAAAATCAACCTCTGCACATCTGCTGCTGTTGAATGAAATCAACTTCTCTCGGACAGGTCGCTTAATGACCACAACTCTGACGCGACCGGCGGACGGTGAAGGCAGCGTGCAGGTCCACCAGGACCCGGCACTGAACATCCAGGAAGAGACCCTGGTGATTGCGGTTTATGGAAAGGGCGGGATCGGCAAATCGACCACCTCCTCGAACTTGTCAGCTGCCTTCTCAAAGCTGGGCAAGCGGGTGCTTCAGATCGGCTGCGACCCTAAGCACGACAGCACCTTCACCCTCACCCACAAGATGGTGCCGACGGTGATCGACATCCTCGAGGAGGTGGACTTCCACAGCGAAGAGCTGCGGCCTGAGGATTTCGTCTTCACCGGCTTCAACGGTGTGCAGTGCGTAGAAAGCGGCGGCCCACCGGCGGGCACGGGCTGCGGCGGTTACGTGACTGGGCAGACCGTGAAGCTGCTCAAGGAGCACCATCTGCTGGAAGACACCGATGTGGTGATATTTGATGTGCTCGGCGATGTGGTGTGTGGTGGTTTCGCCGCCCCGCTGCAGCACGCCAACTATTGCCTAATCGTGACGGCCAACGATTTCGATTCCATCTTCGCAATGAATCGCATCGTTCAGGCGATTCAAGCTAAAGCCAAAAACTACAAGGTTCGGCTTGGCGGCGTCGTCGCGAATCGATCGGCGGACACCGATCAGATCGACAAGTTCAACGAACGCACCGGCCTGCGCACCATGGCCCATTTCAGGGATGTGGATGCGATTCGGCGTTCCCGGCTAAAGAAATGCACCATCTTTGAGATGGACGACGACGACGAAGCCGTGAAAGCGGTGCGCAACGAATATCTGCGGCTGGCCCAAAACATGCTCGACAAGGTGGAGCCCCTCGAGGCCACATCCCTCAAGGACCGCGAAATCTTCGACCTGCTGGGATTCGACTGACCGCCTGAATTACAGGGCCCTAGCCCAGGCCCACCAGGGCCATCGACAGCGCCCACACCCGCCGGGCTGTCTCCGGATCCGTGGCCTTGTCTGAAAGTTCTTGGCTGAACTGCTGACCGTCCTTCTTCTGGCGGTTGCCCCAGCTCCAGTGCACCCCGGATTCGGCGAAGTCGAGATTGGCCACCACATCAGCAACCCGTTCTCCCGCTAAGGCCTGGTTGACGTAGCCGCCGGTGATGTTCTTCTGGAACCAGGGGAAGATCCTCTGGAAGGCCTTGGGGGTGTTGCGGAACAAAGGGGTATCCGCCACACAACCGGGGTAAAGCGAGGTGAAGGTGATCCCCGTGTCCCCGTGCAGACGGCGATGCAGCTCCTGGGTGGTGATCATGTTGCAGAGCTTGCTGTCTTTGTAAGCCTTACCGGGCTTAAACGACTTGCCACTGGCCATGGCGATGGGGTCTTTGAACCCGGCCTCAAAACCGGAGAGGTCCCCCAGGTCCGCCGGTGCAGGGATTGGAATCTTCCCCCCAAGTTCCTTGGAGTTGGCTGTTACGGTGCCCAGAATCACCACACGCTTGGAAGGGTGGCTGGATTTCTTAAGGCGACCTAAAAGCAGCTGCAGAAGCAGAAAATGGCCGAAGTGGTTGGTGGCCATCGAAATCTCGTAGCCCTGGGGCGAACGCTCCGGCTGCTTGAGCTTCGGCTTGTACACGGCTGCATTGCAGACCACGGCATCCAATCGCTCGGGCAAGGCATCCACCGCCCGGCGCACACTTTCTAGATCACCCAGATCCATCAACACATGCTTAAGCCGCTCCTTGGGAAGGTCCAAATCGTCGGCAGCAGCAGCGGAACGCTGCGGACTGCGGTTCGCCGTGATCACCGTCCAACCCCGCTTCACGAGGGCGCAGGTGGCATTCAGGCCCACACCTGAAGTGGTGCCTGTGATCAGAACAGTGCCGGGCGTGGACATCAAGACAAGGCCAAGAAGGCTGCCAGTCTGCCGGTCAGCACTCAATCCCAACTCCGCTGGTCACGAATCTCAGCGCCAGATCACGCGCAAACGATTGGGAGCGATCCACTGATCCTGCTCGCTAATTAGGTGCTTCTCTCCACCAATGCTGAACAGACGATCGAACCTCTGCTGCAGCGTTTGCAATTTGGCCGACTCGATCGATACGACCGCCGAAATCTCACTGTGGCGATCCATGCGTTCCTGATAAGCCACTGACAGACGGATCAAGCTCGCGCAGCCCAAAAGGACAAGACCCGCCTTGCCAGCCAAGGCAAGAAGGCTGCATTGCAGTTCCTGTTGGTCGGTCTGCCGCTGAATCTCTGCAGCCATGCTCGCTGCATCCTTGCGGGGAGCTGATCTTTGAACCTGACTGGCGGTCACCGCATCAGAACGAACATCCGCTTTTAACGCAATCAGTTGTCAGTGCCAAGACCAGCTCTAGGCCCGTTGATCAGGGGCGCCCGTTGAAATCAGGCCTCGTAGAGGCTGATCGAAAGACGCAGGGCCAGAACAGCGGCATGAGCAGCAACCACGAGGGCAATGAACACCTCAGGTGCAGACAGAACGGTTTCCATGGGAGCCATGCATCAAACGGTCCCATTCTTCTCCGAGGAAGGGGCTGCAGGCCATCATTCGCAAAGGCCTGTCACACCAGCCCATGGATCCAGTTCTGATCGATGCCCCTGCCATCCGCGCGTTGGATCTGCGGCCGCTACGGATCTGGAGCGATCAGCCGCTGGATGTAATGCTCAGCCAGGGGCCGGTGCTCGAGCTGCGGTTCGACTGGCCCCGGGCGCAGGATGACCCGCGAGAACTGCCGGAATGCCCCGAACCTCGCCTGTGGGCCCTGCGGGCCGATGCGCGCTTCCCCTGGCTACCTCTGTTACTAGAACGCGACCAGGGCAGCCTGATTCGCCATGTGGCCCTGGTGGTACCCCACAGTTTCAGCCGCAGCGAAGGCCTTCGTTTTGACCCTGAAGCCTTGGAGCTCTGGGTGACGCATCGGCTGATGCTGCTCGACGACCTCTGCCAGCGAGAGCTGGGACGACCGATGAGGGGCAACCTTTCCCAAATGGCCTCAGCCCTGGGTTATGAGCTCGATGGGGGGTTCTGGGCTCTTTTGAACTAACCCCTGAACTGACCGACTAACCCAGCCAGAGCTGCAGGGCCCGCCTGGAGCTGTCGATCGCCAGGATGATGGCGAGTCCCCGAAGAAAGCGCACCAGTAGAACCGCATCAAACTTATCGAGACGGCTGGCGGTCCATTGGGAGGCGATCGCTGCAACTGCCCCCAGCAGCAAGCCCATCAGAGGTACCCCGCGTCCCTCATGCAGAAATTGCAGGGATGCAGCGCTGGCCGAACAGAGCACCGCCACCGTGCTGAGCCGCACGGCCTGATGAATCGGCACAGACATTGGACCGCTCATCAGAGGCACCATCACCAGCCCCCCGCCCAGGCCCAACATCCCAGCAGTCCAGCCGGCGATGCAGCCCACACCAGCCAACTGCGGTGCGCTGCCGTCATCAACGTGCTCGTTGGCATCCGACTCGGGCCGTTCGCGAACACAGAACGCCAGCACGATGTAGATCAGCGTCTGCATCGCCAGCAAGATCCAGCCCGCCGCAAAACCAGCCAAGCCGCCGAACAGCAGCGCCGAGCCAAAGGCTGCCAAGCCGATGGCAAGTCCCATCCGGGTAGGCACCCGCCCTTGGCGCAGGTGGGTGATGGTGCCCGCCAAAGCCGTAGGCACAATGGCGAAACTGCTGGTAGCCAGGGCCTGATGGGGCGGGAGATCAAGCCAGAGCAGAAGCGGCGCAAAGATCAAGCCGCCGCCAATCCCCAACAGCCCGGCCAAGCCCCCCGCCAGCAGACCCAGGGCAATCAGGATGGGCACATCCCACCAGGGCACCATGGCGTGCGATCGATGTTTCACTCCAGCATGCCCGCAGCCGGGCGTCTGCTTCCCACCCAGGAAGCAGATGGACACACCCAGATGGCTTTGGATGCCTGGCTTCTGAGGCGAAGCAACGCTCCGGCTCTGCGTTTTTACCGTTGGGATGGGCCCTGGCTCTCGCTTGGACGCCATCAACGCCAATGGCCTGAGCACTGGAATGATCTGGCCCGCAGCGGCCGTATCGGCCTGGTGCGACGCCCCAGCGGAGGCCGGGCAGTGCTCCATGCCGGGGGCCTCACTTACGCACTGATTTGGCCGGATGCACCACGACGCCGTCAGGAGGCCTACCGCCAAGCCTGTCAGTGGTTGATCGATTGCTTCAAGGATCTCGGGCTAGCGCTGCACTTCGGTTCCGACCCGGCTGGTGCCGAGGCCAACAACTGTTTCGCCACTGCAACGGTGGCCGACCTAGTGGATTCATCCGGCGTCAAACGGGTTGGCAGCGCCCAGCGCTGGCAGAACGGGCGCCTGCTCCAGCACGGCGAAATCCTGCTGGATCCCCCTGCAGAGCTGTGGGAAGAGGTGTTTGAAGAATCGGCACCGTCGGCGGCACCAGCCCAGATCAACCGACTGGAGCTGGATCAGCAGCTGCGCCAGGGCCTGATTCAATCTTGGAGCCATTGCCAGTGGCAAATGAAGCCTCTGGAGGCCGACGAAGCTCAGGATTTGGAGGGCGAGCTGGAGTCCTGGTCGGAGCTTTGATCCTGCATCGTCTGCACCATCTGAGGAAGCATCGCCAAACCCAGGGGATAGCCATTACGCTTGCGTGCCTCATCAAGGATCGCGGGGGGCAGGGTCACCCCTAGACGCTTCAGCACCGCATCACCCACATCCATGCGATCAAGGGTGCCGGAGGGAAGCCCCGCAGCACTCATTACCAGCAGGCGTCCCTGGGAGGCCGCCTCGAGGGCCGGCACCGCGTCAACCAACCCAGTAGAACCAATGATGGAGGGCAGTTCAGTGAGGGGCCGCAGATGATCCTCGAGACGCTGTTGGTCCCATTGCTGCACAGGCAAAAGTTTCAGGGGCTGATCGTCAATCCAACCCACCCAACGTCCGCTCTTGCAAACAAGCACCCAATCGGCAGTGCCCTCCGCCTCGCTGGCGGTCAGCCGTAATTGGCTGAGGCGCCGCAAGGTCTGATCCGCCTCCAGCACTCGGAATCGTTTGCCCGCCGCAACCTCCACCTTTAATTCTCGCAGCACGTTCTGCAACTGCAGCATCTGGGTCTGACTGCGGTTAGCACCGAGCCCGAACCAACCGATCAACATCAACAGAACCCCGTTGATCCCCCAGCCCTGCCAAAGCAGAACACCGCCCATCAGGATCATCAGCATTGACAAGGCCCGACCGGACGCCGACGCCACCTGAACGCCCTTCTGCTGACTGCCACTGACCTGCCAGACCAAGGCCTTGAGGATCAGCCCGCCATCCAGTGGAAGGCCAGGCAACAGATTGAATAGACCCAACATCAAGTTGAGCAAACCAACTTGTCTCAACAGCTGAGTAGCCAAGGGCTGGGTGTTTGACATCGCTGAAGCCCCCACCAGCATTCCTAAGGCCAGCACCAAACTGACGATCGGGCCAGCAGCCGCAATGCGCAAATTGCCCATGGCGGTGGGGCATTCCTTCTCTACACGGGCGATGCCGCCCAGATGAAACAGGGTGATACTCAACACCTTCACCCCTTCCCGCAGGGCCATCAGAGCATGACCCAACTCATGCAGCAGCACGGAGCTGAACAACAGCAAGGTGGTCAGTAAGCCCAGCCCCCAACTGACCGTTCCAGAGGCCGTGGCCGCATAGCGGGATTGAAACAATGTGGTGAAGATCGCCACAGCAAACAACCAACTGGGCTGGAGCCGCAGGGGAATTCCGCCAATCTTGAGCACCTGCCAGCCCTCTCCCACCGCCAATCCCGTCGTGTGCCGCTATTGCGGACTATCATCCACGATCCTAGGGAGTGCGATCGATGTAGCCCTTGCGTGATCCCCGCCCCACTCCTGACCTCAAGATCTGTGGGATCACCGACCGCGAGCAGGCCCATGCCATTGCACAAATGGGCGTGCAGGCGATTGGCGTGATTGGTGTTCCTGCCACCCCACGCTTTGTTGAACCAGCCCAGCGCAGGGCCTTGTTCCAGCTGCTGGAAGAACAGCACCCAAAGCTGCATCGCGTTTGGGTGGTGGCCGATCCCAACGATGCCGCCCTCGAAGAAGCGCTCTACGGCGCAGGACAGCCCTCCGTGGTGCAGCTGCACGGCAGCGAGTCAGACGAACGCTGCCAACGCTTGAAACAGCGTTATCCCCGGCAGCAGTGGTGGAAAGCATTACGGGTACGCAAACCCGAAGATCTCAAGCAGCTTGAGCAGTACGCGCCCCATGTGGATGCCTTGCTGCTCGATGCCTGGAGCCCCGATCAACTGGGCGGAACCGGGCACCGCATCCCTCTTGATTGGGTCCACGAGACCGAACTATCGGTGCCGTGGTGGCTGGCAGGAGGAGTGAGTGCGGAGTGGGTTCCAGAACTTCTCAGCCGCGTCAAGCCTCAAGGGCTCGATGCCTCCAGTCGGCTGGAGGAACGACCGGGATGGAAAAACCTCGACAAGGTTCAAGCTCTTGTCGAGGCTGTGAAACAGGGTTGAGTCGAGGCTGATCAGGTGCTGAGCAGCGCTGCCTGCTGACGCACAAGCTCAAAGAACTCCTGCTTAAGACTGGGGTCGTGGCGGAAATCGCCGCGCACCACGGAGTTCACCATGCTGGTTTGGGGCTCCTTCACGCCACGCCACTTCATACAGTAGTGCTGTGCCTTGATGATGATGCCAAGACCCTGGGGCTCACAGAGCTTCTCGATTTCGTCGGCAAGGATCATCACAGCCTCTTCCTGGATGTGAGGGCGAGAGAAGACCCAGTCAGCCACGCGGGTGAACTTGGAGAGGCCGATGACCCGCGCACCAGGCTTGATCCCGATCCAGCAGTTGCCCATAATCGGCACGAGGTGGTGTGAACAAGCCGAGCGAACCGTGATCGGGCCAACGGTGTAGATCTCATCCAACCGTTTCACATTAGGGAAACTGGCCACCTTGGGCTGCTGGTGGTAGCGCCCCTTGAACACCTCCTGGAGATACATCTTGGCGACCCGCTCAGCCGTCTCATGGGTGTTGTGGTCGTTATCGATATCGATCACCAGGCTGCGCAGTAGGTCGCGAACCTTGTCAGCGACTTCAACCTGAAGCTGATCAAGCTCACCGGGCTGAAGGTGATCAGCAATGTTGTCGTTGGCCAGGAAGGAAGCACCCGCCTCTCTCAAGCGTTCACGAATGCGCGCTGAGACCTGAGAATTCAAGAGCTTGTTGCCGTTGCCGTTTCCGTTGGCGACGCCGTTGGAAACGAAAGGGACTGTGGAGGTCATGGTGTTCGTTTAGAAGGCGCCGGCGGCCGGCATAAGAGTGAGGTCTTCGATCAACTGGTTGCTGGGTTGCATCGCCAGATTCGCCAGTGTTTCTGCCGCCTGATCGACAGAAAGCATGGCACGACGATCGAAATCGCTTTGTACGGTTTCCGCGTCCCAAAGTGGTGTGTTCACTGCCCCAAGGGTGAGGGTGCAGGCACGAATGCCATAGCCACGTTCCTCTTCAGCCAAGCAGCGGGTGAAGCTGGCCAGGGCAGCCTTACTAACGCAATACGCACCCCATTGGGGGAATGCATTGCGAGCGGCATGGCTGCTGATGTTTATCACCAAGCCGCCGTTCTCACGCATGGCGGGAACGACAGCAGAACAAACCTGCATCACGCTGGTGACGTTTAGCTGTAGCAGCCATTGCCAACGCTCCAGAGTCATGGCCAGAAGATCGCCGGTGTATGCAGCGCCCGCGTTGTTGATCAACACTGAAGGGACTGCTCCCTGCTGCAACAAGCCAGCCATCTCCACAGCGATACCATCAGGTTGGGTGAGGTCGATCGCTGCAGACGCCACGGAGACGCCTTTGCAGCTGAGCTGCGCACCCAGATGCTCCAGTTGATCAGCACTACGGGCAGTTAGAAGCAAGTCCCAACCCCGCAGAGCCAAAAGTTCAGCAGTTCGGCGACCTATGCCTCGGCTTGCACCGGTAATTAGAGCCGTTGGCAAAAACCGTTAGCAAACCGCGATACTTTAAGCGGCTTCATCGACATCCTGTGAAGTTTTTTCGAGAAAATGGCCCATCGCCCTGAATTTGGAGTAACGCGCATCGCGTAGTTGCTGTTCCGAGAGACTCAGCAGGTCGTCAAGATGCCGCTCGATCGCAGCCCGCAAGATCTCTCCGGCTTCTATCGGTGCCCAGTTGTTGCCACCCGAGGGCTCCTCGAGCACATCATCCACAACACCCAACGCAAGCAGATCGCGACCGGTTATCCGCAAGGCTGCCGCTGCATCCGGAGCTTTTGCTGCATCACGCCACAGGATGGAGGCACAGGCCTCGGGACTGGCAACTGTGTAAACGCTGTGCTCGAACATCAGCAACCGGTCCGCCACCCCGATCCCTAGGGCACCACCGGAACCGCCTTCACCGATCACCGTGGCAATCACCGGAACGCGCAAGCGGAACATTTCACGCAGGTTGACTGCAATCGCTTCGCCCTGGCCCTGCTCCTCCGCCTCGAGTCCGGCATAGGCGCCGGGCGTATCAATGAAGGTGAGAATCGGCAAGCGGAAGCGATCAGCATGGTCCATCAACCGCATCGCTTTGCGGTAACCACCCGGGGCAGCCATCCCGAAATTGCGGGCGACGTTTTCTTTGGTATCGCGTCCCTTCTGATGACCGATCAACATCACCGGGCGATTGCCCACACGCCCAACACCACCAATCAAGGCCTGATCGTCGTTGCCGCGACGGTCTCCATGCAGTTCAACCCAGTCGTCACAAAACATCTGGATGAAATCCAGTGTGCTCGGACGCTGTGGGTGACGAGCGACCTGAATCTTTTGGGCAGGCGTCAGCCCTTGGAAGATTTCCTGACGCCGACGGGCAGCCAGGCTCTCGAGCTGCTGCAACTGCTGCGAGACATCAACTTCAGAATCCCGGGCCAGCTGGCGGATCTGCTCAATTTGTTGCTCCAGCTCGACGAGCGGTTTTTCGAACTCAAGCAGGGGGCGACGGGGCATGGCTCTCCGGAGGTCAGGCGGCAGTGGCCTGAAGGTTGGGATGGAGGTTCAGGGTGGTGAACCCATGACGGACCGATGCCGCACCAATGAAATCCATCTTCTCAAGAGTGATGTTGTTGCGCCCCCAGCTGAAGTTGGTGTGACAGCGCTCGAATTCGAGCAACATCGCTTCTGCAAAGCAAGCAAACATCTGGCGCTGCGGTCGTTCCATCTCGGCGATGGCCATCATCGACCAGCCGATGTCGCGGCAGAACTCCACGATTCCACCCTTGAGGACGTGGATCCCGCCGCCAGCAACCTTGGAATTCAAATTTTTTGGATAACCCCCATCAATCATCAAACAAGGCTTTTTCAAGCTGTCTTGATCGATCTCAAGGGTGCGGGGCATGCTCGCCACCCAGACGACCACATCAGCTTCAGGCAAAGCCTCATCGAGAGTCAGGATCCGTCCACCCCCCAGTTCCTGCTGAAGGTCAAGCAGGGGCTGCTGCTGACGAGCCACGAGCAGCAGCTCGCCGACACCGGAGCGTGCCTGCAACCAACGACATACGGCGGACCCAATGTCGCCCGTCGCTCCAACAACCGCCACCTTGGCTTTGCTGAGATCAATACCGAGCGTTGGGGCATTGTTCTCCACCTGGCGGCAGATCACCCAAGCCGTGTGGGTGTTCCCGGTGGTGAACCGCTCCCAGTCCAAAGTGGTGCTGCGCACCGTCTGGTGCTGCAGCAGGTTGAAATTCTCGAAAATGATCGAGGTAAAACCGCCTAGAGCGGTGATGTTGATGCCCTTTTTCTGGGCTAGTTCCATAGCGTTGAGCACTTTGCGCCGCGCCGTCTTGAAACGGCTCAGCATTTCGGGCACAAAGCAGGAATCGATGTATGCCCCTTCGATGGTCGCACCCACCGGACTAGTGACTTCAACGTGCTCCACAAGTTGAGGAGGTGCACTGCACCACACATCAAGATCACCGTCTGCAATGTGATCGAACCCGAGTTCCATCGCCTTGCGGCGCGCGGCCTCAAAACTCGTTGAATGTCCGATCAGACCAAACATGTCCTGCTGCTTACGTCCCAAAAAACACCTTGAGAGACCATGCTCCCATGGCACCCGGTATCGACGGCAACGTGCCTGTCGATAAACCGGCGTTAATCAGGTCCGAAACCGGCCTAAACGGCCAGTGCTGCCGCCGCCATACGGGCGATGTCTCTTGAAGTGAAACCGATTTCACCCAAGGCTTCTTGGTAAGCGATCAGAAAATCTTCGATCAGATCTTCCTTTTCCATATGCAGGACGGCAGCATCGGAAGCCACGTCTTCCAACATGGAGCGGATCAGAGGGAGGTTGGCCTTGTTGGCCTCGAACAGCTCGTCCTTGCTGGCCTCAAAGTTGGCCTTTAACCATTCCTGGCCGTAATTCAGGTGGGTGTACTCATCCTTCACCACACCCTCAGTGATTTTGCGGGCGAAAGGATCAGCAACAGGGATATAGATGTGATAAGCAGAAATGGCGAATGCTTCGATCAACAGGGCCTGGATCAGCAGGCAGGTGACCACCTTGCCATCCTTGAGAGCAACTTGGAAGTTGGCGTGAAGCGGTTCGAAGAACTTCTTGGCGAAGGACAAGTCGGCTTCAACACCCAAGTTGCGTCCGCAGGAGGTGAAGCCCTTCATGTGCTTCATTTCCATCCGTGCCAGACGCTTGAGCTCCTCTGCCTGCTCGGGAATCAGCGTGCCAAGGGAAATGTAATTGTCGTGGGCTTCCTGCTCGCCTTCGATCACGATGGCGTTGATCCGGCTGTAAGCGTCCTTGTATGCAGCGGTTGTGAAATCGGGAAGTGCATCCTGGCCCTCCAGCACGGGTGATTCAGGTGCATTGAGAGTCGTCATAGGACGCTGTCCACCACATTCAGTGGGACCGACAATAACCAGTGCCCCAAGAGTTGGTGTTACATGAGTCCAAAGTTCAGGACTTGGACGCGCCGTTAAGGGGCTAGGGGAGAAGACTTTGAGTCGGGGGCCAGTCACTGTCCAACAGGGTCTGAAAACGCTTTTGCCAATGGCGGATGAGCAGCTCTTGCAAGTGAAGGCCCAGGTCTGCCGAGGCCTGGCGCGCATCCCCGATCACTCCCGTCACGCTGAGATCGTCGGTGAGCCAAGCGCAGGGCGCCGCACCTTCGAGACTCCACCCCTCGGGCGGTTCCTGAATCGAGCCTGGCGCGGGAAATCCATCCACAGGGCGGGGCGATCCGACCAGCTCTGGTGCCATCTGCAGCATCAAACTGGTTTCGGCTAGGCCGGCATGAAGACCATGCAGCAATTCTTCTTCAGGCAGCAGATCAGCCAAACCTTCAACCCCACTCCATAGGAAACAAGGCAGAACGGCCAGCGATGGGCAGCGAGCCCGCAGCTGTCGGGCCGCCACCTGCAGCAAACCGATCTGGCCGCCATGAGCATTGAACAAAACAAGGCGCTGCACCCCCATCGCTGCCAACTGCCTGCCCACCTGGTCGACCAGATTCAGAAGCAGCGGAGCCGAAAGACTGAGGGTTCCGGGGAAGTTCTGGTGCTCAGGCGAAAAGCCGATGGCCTGACAAGGCAATCGCCAAATCGGCAGAGACGGCTCAAGCCCGGATAACACTGAATCGAGGATGCCTTCAGCAAAAACAGCATCAGTTGAAAGAGGCAGTTGGGGGCCGTGTTGCTCACAGGCTCCAAACGGCCAAATCACCGTGGCACCAGGTTGGCTGGCAGCACGGCTGGCCTCGGGCCACGTGTGCTGATCAAATCGCTTGCGGAGCTGGTCCATGACGTTGCGCTGGCATAAGAAGTGCTGATCTCAGCCCAGCCTGTCAAAATGAGCGATCGACAAGCCCAATGGTCCATGCCCGCAGCCGGCAGTCCGCAGCCCAACCGCCCCAAGGCACCGAAGCCGGCAGCGACGAAACCGCTGCAGGTGATGCAGATTAACCGCCGCGAAGAGCAAGAAAAGCTGGCTCGAGAGGCTGCGGAAGCCCGCGCAGCAGCAGAGGCTGCGGCGGAAAAAGCACGCATCCTTGAAGAACGGGCTGGTCTCGCCACCCCCCCGCGCCAGGCCCAGCAAGAACCAACCGCGTCACCAGGAACGGGTGACGACGCTCTGTTCGACATGGGCGGCATGGAAGGCATGACCATGGCCGACTTGATGGGTGCGCCGGATCAGCAACCCAAGAAGGAGCAGCGCAATCAACCGCGCAGCGTGGACGACTTCGATTTCGATGAAGAAGCCTTCCTCGCCGCCTTGGACGAGAACGCTCCGGTTGGCACAACGGGTGAGGTGATTAAGGGCACGGTGATCGGCATCGAAAGCGATGGCGTGTATGTGGATATCGGCGGCAAAGCCCCTGGTTACATGCCCAAGAGCGAAGCGGGCCTAGGGGTTGTGACCAACTTCAGAGAGCGCTTCCCCAAGGGCCTCGAAGTTGAAGTTCTGGTGACCCGTGAGCAGAACGCTGATGGGATGGTCACGATCAGCTGCCGTGCCCTGGAACTGCGCAAGAGCTGGGACCGGGTGAAAGAGCTAGAGAAACAGGGAAAAGTGGTGCAAGTCAAAGTCAATGGCTTCAACCGCGGCGGTGTCACCTGCGATCTCGAAGGGCTGCGCGGCTTCATTCCCCGGTCACAACTCCAAAACGGAGAAAATCACCAAGAGCTCGTGGGAAAGACCCTGGGCGTGGCCTTCATCGAGGTCAATTCAGAGACACGCAAGCTGGTGCTGTCCGAAAAACGGGCTGCTGTTGCTGAACGGTTCCAGGATCTGGAAGTGGGCCAGTTGGTGGAAGGCCAGGTTGCTGCGGTGAAGCCCTACGGCCTGTTCATCGACCTCGGAGGCATCAGCGGACTGCTGCACCAATCCGCCATCACCAATGGCAGCCTGCGTTCGATCCGTGAGGTATTCGATCAAGGCGACCGCGTGTCGGCCCTGATCACGGAACTGGACCCAGGACGCGGACGCATCGGCCTCAACACAGCACTGCTGGAAGGCCCCCCCGGAGAGCTGCTAATCGAAAAAGACAAAGTGATGGCTGAAGCTGCCGATCGCGCCAACCGGGCCCAGAACATGCTGAAGCAGCAGGAGCAATCCGCCGGATGAGCACTGCTGCCCTGACAGCCACTGAAGATTGGGAACTCGACTTCTACTCCCGACCGATTCTTGAGGCCGATGGCCGCAAGCGCTGGGAACTGCTGATCACCTCCACTCCTGCCGCAACTGGCGACGCAAAGCCGTTTCGCTTCGCCAAGGTGTGCCCCTCCGGCGAAGTGAATTCCCTCTGGCTGAATCAGGCCCTGGCAGAAGCCAAGGAGGAATCCGTCAACGGTGGCTGGGGATCTCCCCTGCGCTTGCGCTGCTGGCGCAGTTCGATGCGCACAATGGTGCAGCGCGCCGCGACCGAACAAGACCTTGAGGTGATTCCAAGTCGCCGCACCTTCGCCCTTCTCGACTGGCTTCAACAGCGCGAGAGGGAGGTCTACCCTGAGGAGGAGGGGTTCATGGCCGGCCCATTGGCACCGCCACCGGCCCCCGTTCCAACCCCACCGGTGCCCTTACCAGAAGAAGTGCAAGGGGACGCCTGGAGCTGGGCCGCTCTGCCTGCGAGCCTGCTGCTGGAGGCCTCGGAGTGGCCGATGAGTTTCAGCGGGCTGCTGCCGGTGCCCGATGGCATCGACCCCGAGGCTTCTGTGCCGGGTCTGCGCCTCTTCAGCCAGAACCGCTCTCTCGCCATGGCGGGCTGGTTGGGGGGTCTAGAACCGGTGCGAATGATCGTTGAAGACCGCCAGCTGGTGCTTGAGGCTGGTCAAGACGATCGCTGGCTAGTAAGCGACCTTGAGACAGGGGTCGCTGCTGAAATCGCCGAAGCTCTGGCGACCTCCCAACAACAGGTGCGCGGCCTCCAATTCATCGCCATCCAGTCCAGCCCCGAAGAACAGACCTTCGGCGGCTTCTGGATGCTGCGGGACATCCCAATGGCCTGATTGCAGGGCGATGAAAGACGGGCCGTTTGATCGACCAGACAGCCGCTTCAACACGTTGAAGGACTGGACCTGGATCGGTTGTTACGGGGGCTATTACCTTCAGAGCGATCTTCTGCATGAGCAGGGTTTCGAGCACGGCTTCTTTACTCGGCTCTGGAACGACCGCGGGCCCGACCAATTGGCGGGCTACATCAGCGCAGGGATCAGCGTCCATCGTCCCCAGCAGATCCACAGTGGAAGCGTCCTGAACGCCAGTGACGCCTGTCAGGATCCCTGGCCTGAGGCTGATGGCTTGGTGAGTGATCGCGGGGGCCAGAGCCTCTGGGTGTGCGGCGCCGACTGCACGCCGGTTCTAATCGCGGATCCAAGCACCGGGCATGCCGCGGCCTGTCATGCAGGATGGCGCGGGGTTGCAGCTGGAATCCTGACCACGGCCCTGGACCGGCTGGTGGAGCGGGGTTCCCAGCGGGAGGATCTGGGCATTGCCCTGGGCCCGGCCGTCAGCGGCCCTTGCTATCAGGTGGGCGACGAGGTGGTGCAGGCCATCACCGCCGCAATCCCCGGCGAGGCTTCCTTATCCGAGGCCGGGGCCTTGCTGCCGGATGAGCAGGCGGGGCGGCATCTCCTCGACATCCGAGCCGCTGCCCGGTTGCAACTGCAGCAGGCGGGAATCCCCGGCGAACGGATCGCCCAATGTCCGCTGTGCACCGTCAGTGAACCCGATTTGTTCCATTCCTGGCGACGGGATCAGGTGCAAGCGGTGCAGTGGAGCGTCATCGTGGCGCAAGCCACAACCTGAAACTTCTAATCATGGTTTGGTGGAAAAAGCTTCCAACAAGTTCCCAGGTTCCCGCAAATATATTCGTAGTGAACGAACCAAATCAGTTCAATGTTCAAACAAACCCTTAGTTTCGGCGTTGTTGTTGCAGCTTCATTGGCTTGTGCTCACTGGCGCCAGCGCCGCTGGCGCTGATGCAAAACTGTCAGTGATGTCGGAAACCATCAGAGTAGGCGAAGTAAAAGCAGCAAAAGACTCATGGTGTGGCAATCTCGTTTCCATCAGCACTGCACACTCTGAAGTGTCCTTGCCAAATCAAAGCCGCTGTCCAGCGGCATCATTAATGCTGCCTATGCGTATCAATTTGGACCAGTCGCTTTTAAAACGACTTTGGCCTATGAAGACACGACCTTCTGCACAACAAAAGACGGTGCTTTGTCATATTTAATAGGAGACGATCCCAATTACACTGACCCCGGATTTGGGATTGGATCGCC
>QCSL01000005.1 GCA_003209165.1 Synechococcus sp. AG-670-B23
TGCGATGAAAGGGGCTGTTGAAGGTTTGATGCTGTTGCTTTTCCGAGAAGAGATTGTTAGTGAGGCTTGGCAGGTGGAGCGGCTCGCGCTTGTGTTGCCCTGCTTTGAGGGGTTTCTCAACACTCAAAGTGCGAACCCGGGCACGCCATGACCCGAAGGGTCGTGCTTTACATCGATTCGCTGAAGACCGGTGGAGCTGAGCGCGTCACCCTTTTGCTGGCCCACTGGCTGACTGAGGCGGGCTGGCGGGCCACGGTGCTCACCCACCACAGTGAGTCACGCGATTTCTATCCCGTTCCGGCGGGCGTGCAACGGGCCATCGAACCGGCAGATCCGCTGTGGCTGCGCTGTTTCGGGCCGCTGGGTTTCCCGTTTCGCGTGCTGCGGCTGCATGGCTGGCTGCGGTGTCATCAACCCGATCTGGTTCTCGGCATGACCACTCTGCCGGCGATCAAGCTGTTGCTGGCACTGCGGGGCATGGCCTGTCCATGCATCGTGTCGGAACGGAACTTCCCCCCCTTGAAACGGACCGGTTGGCCCTGGCGCCTGTTGCGTCGGCTCACCTACCCATGGGCCCAGCTTCATCTTGTGCAAACCGAGGCCACGGGCCGCTGGCTGGCCCAGCACTTACAGGCCCGTCCGCAGCTTTGTCTGCCTAACCCCGTGGCCTGGCCACTGTCGCGGTTTGCGCCCGACCCCGATCCGATCGCTTGGCTGGCCCGCCGGAAGGTCGGAGCTGACCAGCAGGTGCTCCTGGCCGTGGGAACCAAATCCCATCAAAAGGGCTTTGACCGCTTGGTCGCCATGTTCGCTCTGTTGGCGCCGCGGCATCCCGCCCTGCATCTGGTGATCCTTGGCCTCGATGAGGGGCTGTATCACGGTGTGGACCAACAGGTTCAGTTGCGCCGATTGCTGCCGCAGGCCTCCCATCGCTTGCACTTTCCTGGGCGGGTGGGCAATGTTCAGGACTGGTACGCACGGGCTGACCTGTTCCTGCTCCCCTCTCGCTACGAGGGTTTCCCCAACGTGCTGCTCGAAGCCATGGCCAGCGGCTGTTGTTGCGTCTCCTCTGACTGCCCTCAGGGCCCAGCCGAGTTGATTCGCGATGGTGTCAATGGTCGTTTGTTGGCGAACGATGCCAACCCGGAGACCTGGGCTGAGCTGGTGACGGAGGTACTGGCGGATTCAGCCCAACGCGGGCGCATGGCTGATGCGGCTCTGGAGGTACGGCAACGCTTTTCCGAGGAACGCCTGCGCCGGCGTTTCATGCGCGGTGTGTCGCAGCTGGTGGGTGATGACTGACGCAGTGTCGCCTGCAGACCGTGATGATCTTTGGCTGGTATTGCCACATCTGGGAGCGGGGGGAGCGCAAAAAGTTGCTTTGGTTGCCGCCCATCATTTCGCGGCACAGGGCTTGCGGGTGAAGCTGGTAACGCTGATCCCGGGGCATCCTGTGGCCCATGCCGTCCCCGATGGGATCCCTTGGATCGAACTGGGGGCACCGACCCATCTGTTTTGGTGGGCCCGCGCTGGTCGCTTCAGCCTGGCGCAGCTCGACAAGCTGCTCCGCTGGTTGTTTCAGCTCCAGCTGTGCTGGTTCGCCGGCTGGTTTCGAGCCCGCGTCCGTCCAAACGGACGGGGCCTCGCCATGCATCTCTTTCATGTCGGAACAGAGGCTACGGCTGGCTTGCGTCTTCGCCAGCTGCGCCGGGAGTTCCGCCGTCAGCGGCCCAATCGGGTCCTGGCTCTGCTGACTCGCACCAATATCATTTGCTGTTGTGCTGCTTGGGACCTGCCGATCCACCTTGTGGTCTCGGAACGGAATGACCCCTCGCTTCAGCTGCTGCCGGAGGTTTGGCAGCTCTTGCGGCCCTTGGCCTACCGCCGGGCCGATGTGGTGACAGCCAACACAGCCGGAGTTCTTTCGGCTTTGGAACCCATGGGGCGCTGGGAGCGGTTGGCCCTTCTGCCCAACCCTTTGCCAGGTGCCCCCACGGCTGGGGCTTGCGGAGATCAGTCGCGGGCCTTTGGCTTCATCAGTGTTGCCAGGTTGGTGCCCCAGAAGGGACTGGATGTCTTGATCGCTGCCTTGCCGAGGCTGATCGGTTCCGCCGCGGAATGGCCTGTCACTTTGGTGGGTGATGGGCCCGAACGCGAGGCGTTGCAGCAACAGGCCATCGATCTGGGGGTCTCGAGCCGGCTGCGCTGCCTGGGCTTCCGCTCGGATCCGGACCAGTTCCTGGCTGAAGCTGCCGTGTTCGTGCTGCCCTCCCGTTTTGAAGGCATGCCCAATTCTCTCCTCGAGGCCATGGCTGCCGGTTTGGCGGTGATCGTGACCGACGCTTCCCCCGGCCCCCTGGAGGTGGTTGAGCCAGGGGTGAGTGGATTGGTGGTTCCAAGCGATGATCCGGTCGCTTTAGCGGCAGCGATGGAAGCGCTGGCCGCGGATCCAGAGCGTTGTCAGCGGATGGGTGCAGCGGCTAAGGCACGAATCGCTGCGTTGGATTGGCCCCAGTTGGAACCGCTCTGGCGGTCGATCCTGGCATTGTCATGACCGCTCGCGTTCTGGTGTTGGCTCCAACCCGGCGCGCGCGGACGGAAACCTTCGTGCGCGCCAATCTGGCCCGCTTGCCGTTTGCGGTGGAGGCCTGTTTCGGGGATGAGATGCCCTGGCGCGAACCCCTCAAAGCGCTCTATGGCCTGGCGGTGTTGACCAGCAAGGTCTGCACCCGATTGGGCTGGCTTCGGCTGGCCACGTTGCCCACCTCAATTTCGGCCATGCTTTTAGTGAGACGCCATCGGCCGGATGTGGTGATGGTGGAGTTTGGCTTTCATGCCGTGCGGGTGATGGAGCTGGCCCGCACAGAAGTCCCCCTGGCTGTTCACTTTCGCGGCGCCGATGCCTCTGCGGAGCGCTATGTGAAGCGTCTGGAGCAGCGCTATCGCCGTTTGTTTCAGCTCACGTCGGCTGTGGTCGTCAAGAACCACACGATGCGGAGCCGTTTAATCGCCCTTGGTGCCAAGCCGGCACAGCTCGTAATAAGTCCATCCGGTGCCGATGAGCAGCTCTTCCAGGGGGCCAATCCCGCGTCCATGCCTCCGCGGTTTCTTGCGGTGGGACGCTTTGTAGACAAAAAAGGTCCCCTTGACACCTTAGAAGCATTTGCTCTCTTGCGAGGTCTGTCGGACCAGGCCGATGCCTGCAGTCTGGTGATGGTGGGTGATGGGCCTCTGCTTCCGGTCGTGCAGGAACGGGCTCGCCAGCTTGGACTCGAGCAGCTTGTTCAGTTCCCCGGTGTACTTTCACCCGTTGCGGTGGTGCAGGAGATGCGACGCGCGAGGGTGTTTGTGCAGCATTCCCGCACGGCGGAGGATGGTGATGAGGAGGGGTGCCCGGTCTCCGTGATGGAAGCTCAACTTTGCGGTCTTCCCGTTGTGGCCACCCGTCATGGAGGAATTCCTGACGTGGTTGTGGATCAGCAGACCGGGCGGCTGGTGGAGGAAGGTGATCGCCTTGCCATGGCGGAGGGCATGGCCTTGCTGGCAGATCGTCCGGATCTTGCCGGTGCTTGGGGGGCTGCAGGTCGGCGGCGGGCCCAGGCACGCTTTACCGTCGCGCACCACGTGGATCAGATCACAATTCTCCTCAACGATCTGGTGGACCACAGACGATGAGCAGCACGCGGTTGAAGTTGCTGCTGATCCGTGGTCTCAGCCACAGCGGCACAACAATGCTGGATCTTGCTCTCGGGGTGCATCCGCAGATCATCGGCCTGGGTGAAGCGATGCGAATTTTGGCTACGCCAAAGCCGGGGACGAGCATCGCGGGCCCAGTCAACTGCGTGGTACCTGGCGCTTTGAAAGGCGCTGTACTTGTGTTGCGATCGCGGCGGAGTGCCCGCTGTTAAGCCCTCATCTCGAGTGGCTGCGCCTGAATGACCAAATGCCGATGCAGGAGAAAGTGCAGCCGCTGCTGACGGGTTCCCTCCATGCCGGTGAGGCGCTGTGGCATGTGGATCCTTATCAGGAAGATCTGGAGATGACGCGGCTGCCCGGGGCCATGTTTGACACCCGGATCATCCATTTTGTGCGCGATGTGCGCTCCTGGGTTCATTCCCGGGCCCAGGCCGGTCGCAAGGCAGGCCAGCGCTTGTCGGCACCGCGTTAGTTGGCGCGCTGGTGGCATGTCAACGCCACATTTGAAGGGGCTTTTCGCCACTCTCCTTGCCCGATGTTTCGTCTGGGGTACGAGGAATTTGCGCTTCAGCCCCAGCGCAGTTTGCAGTTGCTCTGGATATAGCTGTCCATCGATTTCCAGGAGGCGATGCTGGCTTCCGGTCTCGATAGCACCAGTCACAGCCTCGCGGGGAACCGAGTGCGTTTCGATGCGGATCGCAGTCGAACGATTGCCTACGACGGTGCCTGGCTAGCGGCGCCGGCACCCACGGCTGTGCATCTCGGCTTTCTCCTGCCTGGTGTTGCCCGGATGAACCGCCGACTGGTGTATTCGAACGACCATCTCTGCCGCTGATGGCCTCAGGCTTCCCGCCAGGTCACGGTGGTGGACCAGTGCTGCTCAACCTTGTGATCGGGACACCGGTCCTGCAAAGCTGTCACCAAGGGAGCAGTTTCGGCTCAGACGGTGCAACAGCTCCAGCGGGACCGACGTGGTGGCTTGGCTGGTGTTCACCCTGTGACTTAAATCGGGGATCTGCTCCGGCATGCCGAGATACCGGCACAACTCAACTCCCAGTGTGTTGCTGCTCTGAACAGGGTTTTGTACAAGCCGATGAAGACCTTTGATTCAGCCAGTCCGCTCTGCAATGCATCCAGGGTTGCCGAATAATCGCTGCGAGGAGATTCACGCTTGAGCAGTTTGAGGCTGGCCTGATCCAGGTGCTCTATCTCATGCGCGGGCGTGAGCAAGCAACGCTTGCGAAGTTGCATGCGTTGCTGCGACAAAAATTGTTCCACTAAGTCGCGCATGATGAGCACCACCCGCGTTTGCACGCGTCGTTTCGCGAAGGCCTGCTGGATGCGCTGATAACTCTCCGCTTTCAACCCGGCATAGGAGGGGGTGATGTCTCCTGTGAGGCGGATCCGGGCTGGCTTGAGCAGGGAGACGAAGTAGACGAAATAGCCTCGGGACGTGCGATGTACCGGGCCCGACGGCAGGTGCGCCACTTCAGTGGTGTAGGGCGCTTGGGTCGAAAGCTTGCAAAACGCTCCAGCTCGAGAGCATCGAAAACGTGGTACTCCTTCAGAAAACCGAAATTGGCGTCGCCTCGGCGTTGCAGTTGGTCGTGCAGCCAAGACGTTCCTGCTTTCTGGGCACCAACGCCAAGCAGAAAAGTTGCATCAGAGGCCAAGACATTCTGCAATAAAACATGCATCAGTTGATGTGCAGGGGTGGCATGCCTTTCACCAGATCGTCGATGGCTTTCACCTGCGTGAGAAACGGTTCCAGCTGGTCAAGAGGCAACGCGCTGGGGCCATCGCAAAGAGCTTTCGCTGGGTCAGGGTGTGCTTCCAGGAACAAGCCAGCCAGGCCAACCGCCATGCCTGAACGGGCCAGGTCCAACACCTGGGTGCGGCGTCCGCCTGATGCAGCTCCACCTGGATCCCTGCACTGCAGTGCATGGGTGACGTCAAAAATCAGCGGAAGGTCATCGCAGGTTCGCTTCATCACGCCGAACCCGAGCATGTCCACCACCAGATTGTCGTAACCGAAGTTGGTACCTCGCTCGCACAGCAACAGTTTCTCGTTTCCGCATTCGCGGAATTTGTCCACGATGTTGCGCATCTGTTCCGGACTGAGGAACTGAGGCTTCTTGATGTTGATCACCGTGCCGGTTTCCGCCATGGCGCGAACAAGATCTGTCTGCCTGGCCAAGAAGGCTGGCAGCTGGATGATGTCGGCGACCTTGGCGGCAGCGACTGCTTCCTCCGGACTGTGCACATCAGTGATCACAGGTATGCCGTGGGTGTCCTTTACTGCCTGGAGGATCTGCAGCCCTTCGTCGAGGCCGGGGCCACGGAAGGAATGAATGGAGGAACGATTGGCCTTGTCGTAAGAGGCCTTGAACACCAACGGGATGTTCAGCCTTCCGCAAACGTCTTTGTAGTGGGCGGCGCAACGCAGGGCAAAGTCGAGATCCTCGAGAACGTTCACGCCACCCAGCAGGGCGAAGGGGCGATCGTTCGCGAACGCGATGTCTCCCAGTTGGATCTGATGCGCCACGGTTTAAAGCACGTCCGATGATGGGCGAGCCTACCCGGCTTAAATCAATCGTCCCTTGGATCCTTTTCGTCCAATTCTCGCGGCGGCGAGCTCTGGAACACTTGAGAGGATGTGCTCGAACCCCTTGGTGGTTTTTGGGAGATCACAGTGATACTACGCCAGTCATCAGGAGCTGCGTTGGAGGCATCTCAGCACCACTAATCTCCACCCATGAGCTTTCTGGCTGGCCTTAACGACGCCCAACGACGGGCGGTGGACCATCATGAGGGGCCACTTCTTGTTGTCGCAGGCGCCGGCAGTGGTAAGACGCGCGCCCTCACCCATCGGATTGCTCACCTGATCGGCGAGCACGGTGCCGATCCCGTAGAAATACTGGCGGTGACCTTCACCAACAAAGCCGCCCGCGAGATGAAGGAGCGGCTTGAAGTTCTCCTGGCGCAGCGTCTGGCCCAGAGCCAGTACGGCCAGCCCTGGAGCACCCTGCCCCCAGTGGACCAGCGCCAGCTGCGCTCACGTATTTACAGGGAGGTGACCAAGGAGCTGTGGATCGGCACCTTCCATGCCCTGTTTGCGCGGATGCTCCGCTACGACATCGACAAGTTTAAGGACGCGGAAGGACTCACCTGGACCAAGCAGTTTTCGATCTACGACGAGGCCGATGCCCAGAGCCTGGTGAAGGAGATCGTGACCCAGGAACTGCAACTGGACCCTAAGCGGTTCGAGCCCAAGAAGACCCGCTGGGCCATCAGCAATGCCAAGAACCAGGGCTGGCTGCCGGACCAGCTTGAGACGAATGCCGAAGGTCAGCGGGGCAAGCTCACCGCCGATGTCTATCGGCGTTACCGCAAAGCGTTAGCGGCCAACAACGCTCTTGATTTCGACGATCTGCTTCTCCTGCCGGTTCAGTTGCTCCAGCAGAACGAACAGGTGCGCAGCTCCTGGCACCGCCGCTTTCGTCATGTGCTGGTGGATGAATACCAGGACACCAACCGCACCCAGTACGACCTGATCAAGTTGTTAGTCACCGATGGCAAGGATCCTCAGGATGTTGAGGACTGGACGGGCCGTTCGGTGTTTGTGGTCGGAGATGCCGACCAGAGCATCTACAGCTTCCGTGCGGCTGACTTCACGATCTTGATGGGGTTCCAGGACGACTTCGGTGATCAGGCCCCGGATGACATCACCCAGACGATGGTGAAGCTGGAGGAGAACTACCGATCCACCGCAACAATTCTCGAGGCGGCGAATGCCCTGATCGCTAATAACAGCGAACGGATCGACAAGGTTCTGCGTCCCACCCGTGGAGAGGGGGAGCTGATCACCCTCACCCGCTGTGACGACGAGATTGCCGAGGCGGAAGCCGTGGTGCATCGTGTGCGCACGATGGAAGCCGCCAACCCCGAGCTGAGCTGGGGCGACATGGCGGTGCTTTATCGCACCAATGCCCAGTCTCGCGCGATCGAGGAATCGTTGGTGCGCTGGGGTATCCCTTACATCGTGGTAGGGGGGCTGCGCTTTTACGATCGGCGCGAAATCAAGGATCTGCTGGCCTATCTGCGGCTGCTGGTGAATCCTGCCGACACCGTCAGCCTGCTTCGGGTGATCAACGTGCCTAAACGCGGCATTGGCAAGACCACGATTCAGCGCCTCACCGATGCGGCCAACCAACTGGGAATTACGCTCTGGGACGTTGTGAGTGATCCAGAAGCGGTGCGCTCCCTTGCTGGCCGTTCGGCGAAGGGGCTTCTGCAGTTCTGTGATCTGGTCAACGATTTGAAAGCCCGCAGCCGTGACGTGGCGCCATCAGAACTGATTCAGCAGGTGATGGAGAAAAGCGGCTATGTCAGCGAGTTGATTGCCGATGGCACCGATGAGGCTGAGGAGCGCCGCCGCAACCTCCAGGAACTGGTCAATGCCGCTCTGCAGTACCAGGAGGAAAACGACGAGGGCGATCTGGAGGGATTCCTGGCCACGGCAGCTTTGTCCAGCGATGCCGACAACAAAGACACGGCAGCCGATCGCGTCACCTTGATGACGCTGCACAGCAGCAAGGGTCTCGAATTCCCTGTGGTGTGCCTCGTGGGTCTCGAGCAGGGATTGTTCCCCAGCTATCGATCCCTGGATGACCCGGCCTCTTTGGAGGAGGAGCGTCGGCTTTGTTATGTGGGCATCACCAGAGCCAAGGAACGGCTGTTCCTGTCCCACGCCTGTGAACGTCGTCTCTGGGGCGGCATGCGCGAAGCAGCGGTGCCGTCGGTCTTTTTGTCCGAGCTGCCGGAAGCCCTGATTCAGGGCGACCTCCCACAGACCGGTGGGGCGGCGCTCAGGCGAGAACGGCGCCTTGACCGGCTTACCCGGGTTGACAGGGACAAGCCGTCATCGCCCCCCGCCAATGCTGTCCGTCGCCGTCAGGCTGGCCCTGCTCCCGGCCGCAGCTGGCAGGTCGGCGATCAGGTCATCCACGACAGCTTTGGTGTTGGGGAGATCACCCATACCTTCGGCAGTGGCGAGAAGGTGTCAATCGCGGTCAAGTTCGCAGGGATGGGGCCGAAGATCTTTGATCCACGCATCGCGCCTATAGAACCTGTGACTGGTCATGGCTGAACCGGGTCTGCTGCTGATTCGAGGTCTGGGCCATTCCGGGAGCACCCTGCTTGATCTGGTTTTAGGGGCTCATCCTTCTGTTGTTGGGCTTGGGGAGGCTTCTCGTGTTCTGCTCAGTTCGTCGGCGGATGAGTTTGCTGGTTATCAATTAAGTGATTGGCGTTCCGAATACAACAAGCCTTGTACCTGCGGCTCAATGGTTGATGAATGTGAGTTGTGGTCTGGTTTCTTTTCGAATTGGCCGAATAGGAGAGAAGCATCTTTCGAAGATCAGTTTTCTAGGTTGATATCTCCACTATCCAATCAATCAATTAATTGGATAGTGGAGTCTTATCAATCAGATGAGAGTCTTCTGAAAATGCAGCGCTCTAGGAGGCCTGTTCGAGTCATTCATCTCACTCGTGATGTCAGGTCTTGGATTCATTCTGAGGCCCGTCGAGGCGTGTCGCGCTATGGGCGGGGTCGATCGGTGGGTTGGCGCGGTCTTCAGAGGTGGATACGTGTTAACTGGCGACTGGAAAAAAAATTACGGCATTTTTCTCAACACTCTTTTCGGTTGGGATACGAGGAGTTGGCCCTGGCCCCAGAAGCTTCTTTGAAGTTGCTTTGCGATTGGTTAAGACTTGACTTTTGTCGGGATATGTTGCAGCCCCAGAACTCTTCGAGGAGTCATGTGATCGCGGGTAACCGGATGCGATATCTGGCAGGAAGAAGAAGTCGTATTGAATATGATGGTGCATGGCTTTCATCGAATAGTTTCTCATTACGGGCTTCTTTGCTTGTGCCTGGAGTGGCGTCGCTCAATCAGCGTCTGGTTTACAGCAACAACGTGCTTGGAGAGGTTTGGCCGCTATCCAGGTAGCTGGTCAGGCATAGGCCTTTGCCCTGCGCATTAACCTTGCGTCTAAATCTTCTGTTTCCGTGTCCACCGTTGCATCGCCGATCCCCGTTTTTATCGGCTACGACCCGAGAGAGCGGGCAGCGACCAACGTTCTGATCGACAGCCTCTATCAGAACAGCAGTGTCCCTCTGGCGATTACACCGCTGGTGACGCCTCAGTTGGAGGCCCAGGGCTTGTTTAGGCGCGAACGGGATCCCAAGCAGAGCACAGCGTTTTCGTTCACCCGTTTTCTGGTTCCCCATCTGATGAGTTACGAGGGCTGGGCCCTGTTCATGGATTGCGACATGCTCTGCCGGGCTGACATCAAAGAGCTCTGGGATCAGCGCGATGACGCCTATGGCGCCATGTGCGTGCAGCACGAGCATGTTCCTGGGGAGACCGTGAAATTTCTAGGTGAGGTGCAAAGCCCTTACCCCAAGAAGAACTGGAGTTCTCTGATGCTGCTCAATTGCAACCGCTGCATCAAGCTCACGCCCGATTATGTGAACACAGCAACGGGCCTAGAGCTTCACCGCTTCCACTGGCTAGAGGGTGACCATGAGATCGGCGCCATCCAGGGGGGCTGGAATCATTTGGTGGATGTGCAAACTCCACCGGTGTCCGAGCAGGCCTCTCCGATGCTGCACTGGACCCTCGGAGGTCCCTGGTTCCGCGAACAGCGCACCATGGGTGGCCCATTGGCAGCTGAGTGGTTCAGTGCCCGCGACGATGCAATGAAACTCTGGGATTGATGGCGATTCGTAGGTGTGTGGTGGCCGTTCCGGCTCGGCTTCAGTCGTCTCGACTGCCCAACAAGGTGCTGGCTGATATCGGCGGTAAGCCAATGATCCAGCGTGTGCTTGAACGCTGTCGTGAAGCTCGCAGCGTTGAAGCAGTGGTGCTGTGCACCGACAGCGCTGAGCTCCAGTCCCTGGCTGAAAGCTGGGGATTTTCGGTACTGATGACCGCAGAATCCTGCAACTCCGGTAGCGAGCGCATCGCATCGGTGGCTCACCCCCTGATGGCCTTGGGCTGGGGCGATGCGGATCCTGTGGCTGAAGAGACGGCCGTGATCAACGTTCAGGGCGATCAACCATTCATTGATCCAGCTGTGATCGATGCCATGACCGAGGAATTTCAGAGCCGGGATCTCGTGCCTGCAGTGGTCACTCCCGTTTATGGGTTGAAGCCGGAATCGGTCCACAATCCCAATGTGGTGAAAACCCTGCTGGCGCATGACGGCCGTGCGCTCTATTTTTCCCGGTCCGCCATTCCCCATGTGCGTGATGTGGCCGAGGCGGATTGGCATCAGCACACCACCTACTGGGGGCATGTGGGCATGTATGGCTTCCGGGGAGATGTGCTGGCCGCATGGGATGAGTTGCCGGCCTCACCGCTGGAGGATCTCGAACGCCTCGAGCAGCTGCGGCTGATCGAGGCTGGTCTGACCATCGCCACCTTCCCTGTGCAGGGCACATCACTTTCGGTGGATACCGCCGAGCAGTTGGAACAGGCGCGGGCGATGGTGTGATTTGCGGTCGAAACCGCAAATCATCAATAGCTTGAGGCTTCCGCTCACGCCCCCTCCATTGGGGTCGAAGTCTTGTGTCTGATCTGAAATGTCCTTTCAGTGGTCATACCGGAGCCGTCACCGCATCGGCCCATACAGGAAACCGCCAGTGGTGGCCCAATCAGATTGACCTTGGCCTCCTGCACCAGCACCACCCAGCCTCAAATCCTTTAGGGGATTCTTTCGACTACCCCGCTGCCTTTGCTGGCTTGGACCTGGAGGCCTTGAAGGCGGATCTGGCGATACTGATGACCGACTCCCAGGACTGGTGGCCAGCGGACTGGGGACACTACGGGGGTTTGTTCATCCGTCTGGCTTGGCATAGCGCTGGCACCTATCGCAGCGCCGACGGTCGTGGTGGCGCCGGTCATGGCAACCAGCGCTTCGCGCCTCTCAACAGCTGGCCAGACAACACAAATCTCGATAAGGCACGGCGCTTGCTCTGGCCGCTGAAGCGGAAGTACGGCAATGCCATTTCGTGGGCTGACTTGATCATCCTCAGCGGCAATGTCGCGCTGGAATCCATGGGGTTTCGCACGTTCGGTTTCGCCGGTGGCCGCACCGACATCTGGCAGCCCGAAGAGGATGTGTTCTGGGGCAAGGAAACCGAGTGGCTCGCCGATGAGCGCCACAGCAGTGAGGGCGCGCTTGATCAGCCCCTGGCGGCTGTTGAGATGGGGCTGATTTACGTCAACCCCGAGGGCCCCCACGGCCACCCGGATCCCATGGCCTCCGGTCCAGAAGTCAGGGATACCTTCGCGCGCATGGGGATGACGGTGGAGGAGACCGTTGCCCTTGTCGCTGGTGGCCATACCTTCGGCAAATGCCACGGTGCGGCGCCGGCATCTCACCTTGAGGCGGGACCGGAGGGGGCAGCACTGCATCACCAGGGCCTGGGCTGGCACAACCGCTTCGAGAGCGGCAAGGGGGAACACACCATCACCAGTGGTATTGAAGGGGCCTGGAAACCCCATCCCACCCGGTGGGATCAGGGCTACTTCGAGATGATGTTCAGTTACGAGTGGGAATTGAGCAAGAGTCCGGCGGGAGCCTGGCAGTGGGTTGCCAAAGATGTGAAGCCGGAGCACATGGTTCCGGATGCCCATGTTCCCGGTCGCGAGTCGACGCCGATCATGACCACAGCGGATCTTTCACTGCGTCATGACCCGGTGATGGAGCCGGTGGCCCGTCGATTCCGTCAGGACCAGGCCGCCTTCGCAGATGCCTTTGCCCGGGCCTGGTTCAAGCTCACCCACCGGGATCTGGGGCCCCGGGCTCTCTACCTGGGTGCAGATGTGCCGGAGGAGGTTCAGATCTGGCAGGACCCCGTTCCAAGCTTGGATCATCCCTTGATCGGTGCGTCCGAGATCCACGCCTTGAAAAAGCAGGTTCTGGCGTCTGGTTGCAGTGTTAGCGCCCTGGTGGCCACCGCATGGGGGTCTGCTTCAACGTTCCGTGGATCTGACCGCCGCGGTGGTGCCAATGGCGGCCGGATCCGCTTGCAACCTCAAAACAACTGGGAGGTGAATGATCCCGAGCAATTGCGCAGTGTGCTCCATGCGCTGGAGACTGTTCAGCAGCAGTTCAATGCTGAAGCCACCGGTGGTCAACGGGTGTCCATGGCGGATCTGATCGTGTTGGCCGGATCAGCTGCTGTGGAGCAGGCGGTCGCTGCCGGTGGTCACAGCGTGACGGTCCCGTTCTTGCCCGGACGGACGGATGCATCCGCTGATGAGACCGATACCGCATCGTTCAACTTGCTCAAGCCGATCGCCGATGGTTTCAGGAACTGGCAGCGCAGTGGGCTTCCACTTCGTGCGGAAGAGTGCCTGGTGGACCGTGCCCAACAGCTCGGCCTTAGTGCACCGGAGATGACGGTGCTGCTGGCCGGCTTGCGGGTTCTGGGAGCCAACAGTGGCGGCAACAGCCAGGGGGTCTTGACCGATCGTGTCGGCGTGTTGAGCAACGATTTCTGCGTGAATTTGCTCGATATGTCGATCCGTTGGTCGCCGAACAGCGAGGCGATGGAGAGTTACATCGGTCGGGATGCCCAAGGCTCCGAGCGCTGGACCGCCAGCCGTGCCGATCTGGTGTTTGGCTCCAATAGTCAGCTGCGAGCCATCGTGGAGGTTTACGCCCAGGACGATGGCGCTAGCCGTTTTGTCACTGACTTTGTTCAGGCCTGGGTGAAGGTTATGAACCTCGATCGCTTCGATGTTCGTTGAGGGATCCCTTCCCTCAGTCATTTCAGTCGTTGCGGTCTTTCCAGCCGTCGCGGCTCAGTTGTCCCCAGCGTCCACGTCCCTGCAGGATGCGCTCCGCCAGCTCGCGTACGGCCCCATGGCCACCTTTCCGGCGGAGCACCGCATCGGCACCGCGTCGGACGGGCCGACAGGCATCGGCTGGTGCGAACAACACTCCGACGACTGGTAGAACGGCCAGATCGTTGAGGTCATCGCCCATAAACGCTGTTTGGCCGGAGCTCACCCCAAGTTGGTTTTGCAGGGAAGTGAGGGCGGCCGGTTTGTCCTTGATGCCCACAAGGCAATGCTTGATGCCAAGTTGCCGTGCCCGCACCTCCGTTGCCCCTCCCTGGCCACCACTGAGGAAGGCGATATGAAGTCCCGCCTGTTGAAGCAGGCGGATCCCAAGACCATCGCGCACATCGAAGCGCTTGATCAGCTGCCCCTCGGCATCGAACCAGAGGCCCCCATCGGTGAGCACACCATCCACGTCCAGCACGAGCAGCTCAATTGATCTCAGGCGGCGCCGTAGCAACCACCAGCGCAGTTTGTTCACGCGAGACCGGCCTGAACCAGATCATGCAGGCGCAGCAAGCCCATTAGTTGGTGCTCCTGATTCACCACGGGCAGCACCGAGATGGGTTTCCTCCGGTTGTGTTCCATCTGCGCCAAGGCTTTCACCACCAAAACATCGGCCTTCACCGTGATCGGATCGGCGGTCATCAGATCTTTTGCCGTCAATTGGCTCCAGGTTTCAGCGCCATGATCCTGCAGGGCACGGCGCAGATCACCATCCGTGAGGATGCCGAGCAGGCTTCCCGGGCTGTCTGGGTTTTCGACCCAACCACTGCCAATGCCGTCGCGCGTCAGCCCGCCGATCACATCGGGCAAGGGGGTATGGGGCTGAAGAGGGTGCAGTTGGCTGGCGGGCACCATCAGGTCGGAGGCCGTGAGGGTGAGCTGCTTGCCCAGGGATCCAGCGGGGTGATTCAGAGCGAAATCCGCCGGTGAGATGCCCCGTCGTCCCATCCAGACTGCAGCTAGTGCGTCGCCAATGGCCATTGCTACGGCGGTGCTGGCTGTGGGGGCCAGGTTCAGAGGACACACCTCACGGTCCACGCCGGCTTCCAAGACCACATCACTGCCGCGAGCCAAGGAAGAGTCAGCACGTCCGACGATGGCGATACGCCCGGTTCCGCGTCGGGTCAGGTGGGGCAGCACCTCCAGCAGTTCGGTGGTCTCTCCGCTATTTGAGAGCAGTAGACAGACGTCCTCGGCGGCCACCACACCCAGATCGCCATGGAGTGCGTCGGTGGGATTGAGGAACAGGGCCATGAGCCCGATCGAAGAGAACGTGGCTGCGATCTTGCGGGCCACGATGCCGCTCTTGCCAACACCGGTGATCACGAGTTTGGCCCTGCGGTCTGCACAGCGCTCCAGCAGAGCAAGCGCGGCTTCCACCTGGTCGCTGCTCAAGCGTGCGGCAGCATTGGCTATCGCTGAGGCTTCCTCCTCAAGGCAGCGGGTGAGTGCGGACAAGGACCTGATCCGTGATGATCGGCCCATTCTCCTGCACGCCCCGCAATGGATCTACCAGGTGTGCCGTCTTCCGTTCTGGAGGCGTTGCAGAGTGCTGCGCGATCACTTGATATTCCTCATCTGGCTCTGGTTGGCGGCGTTGTGCGTGATCAGCTGCTGCATCAGCGCAGCGGTCGCTCTTGGTTGGGTGTTCCTGACCTGGACTGGGTAGTCGAGGGTGATGCCGCTGCCCTTGTGGCGGAACTGGGCCGCCAGGTTGGCTCTGAACGTATTAGCGGTGTCCAAGAGCATGGGGCCTTCGGCACGGTGGCCCTTCAGCTGGATGGGATTCCTCTAGATCTGGCCACGGCGCGACAGGAGCACTACCCTGCGCCAGCCGAGAATCCCGTGGTGCGAGCCGGCACCCTTCAGGCTGACCTCGCTCGCCGGGATTTCACGATTAATGCCATGGCCCTCGATCTGGTGGCCCGTGAGCTGATCGATCTACACCATGGCCAGGCGGATCTACAACATGGCCAGATCCGCTTTCTGCACGCGGGCAGCGTTCAGGACGACCCCACCCGGGTAATCCGCGCTGCCCGTTACGCCGCTCGGCTGGGTTTCCAGCTTGCGGAGGAGAGCCTTGAGCAGATTCGCAGCACCATGCAGCAGTGGCCATGGGTCTGGCAGCAGGGAGATGACGCGACGGCGGCTCCGCCGGCCCTTGCGACACGACTTCGGATGGAGTTGGAGCGACTGCTGGAGCGGGAACCATGGCCGCAGGCGCTGGACTTGTTGGAGCAGTGGCAGGCACTTCCGCTGTTGGACGCGCAGCTTCAGCAGGATCTAAAGCGCACGCAGCGGCTGCGTTGTGCCCGACGTCTGTGTCTTCCGTTAATGCCGGCGTTTCTTTTGGGAGCAGCCGATCCGGTCGCGGTCGCGGAACGGTTGCAGATTCCCGGGAAGCAACAGCAATGGCTACAACAATGCGGGGCCCTTCGCGACTGGCTGATGGACAACCCCCCGTCTTTGCAGGCCAGCCCATCGATCTGGTCGACGGCCCTTGAGCAAAAGGGTTGGCAGCCAGAGGCGGTGGCCCTGGCGGTCACCCTTCGGCCGCAGCAATGGAGACCGCTGCTGCGCTGGTGGGGCCGTTGGCGCAGGATTCAGGCGCCGCAGACAGCGCGTGACCTGATCGCCGCGGGCTGGCATCCGGGGCCGGCCATCGGGGAGGAGTTGCGCAGGCAGCGCAGCGCAGCGCAGGACCTCAGCCGATGAAACGCAGCTGGATTGTGTTGGTGGTGGCCCTTTGTCTGGCCTTTGCTTCGCGGGCACTGTTGTTGATCGATGCCACGGGGCTTTGGAGCGATGAGCTTTACAGCGTCGGCAAAAGTTTTCAGCCCAGCTTCAGCAGCCTGCTGGCGATGCTGCGGGAGGACACGCATCCCCCGGCCTACTACGCCCTGCTCTGGTTCTGGGGGCATCTGGTCGGCCAAAGCTCGGTCAGCCTGCGCTTGCTGTCTTGGCTGGCGTATCTGGCCGGTGGCCTGGTGATGGTCCGTCAGGCGATGGCCCTTGGCCAGGTGGGCACCAGGGCCAGGGTGGCGGCGGTTGCAGGGCTCTTGGCCTTTTGCAGTCCGTATCCGATCCGTTTTGCGATCGAGGGCAAGAGCTATGCCGTGCTTGTGCTTTTGGTGGCTCTGGCCTGGTGGTGGCGCCGTTCGGCCCATCCCATCGCTTACGGGGCGGTGGCCGGGTTGGCCGGGCTGACCCACTTCTATGGTTTGTTTCTGGTGCTGGCGGCCGCGGCTTGGGATGGCGGGCAACGCTGCTGGACATCTGCTGCCGCCGCCTTGATCGGTGCCCTCCCGGCCTTGGCCTGGACGGCTTATGCCGCGGATTATCTATTCAGCTCCCGGGCCGCCAGTTGGATCGGTGTGCCGGATTACGCCTTGTTTGAGGAAACTTTGGCCCGCGGCCTTGGTCTTTGGCCGCTGCCCAAATTGGGTCTGATCCTGCTGTTGCTGGTGGCGCTGCGGCGTTGGGGAGGGCTGCTTCGGATGCCTTGGCCGGCTTGGAATCTGCTCGATCAAAGCGGTCTGATCCCCTCCCTGTTGATGGTTCTTGGGGTTGTTGCAGTGTCGTTTGGCAAGCCGATGGCCTTCAGCCGCTATTTCGTGCTGCTGCTGCCGGCTGTGGTTCCCGTTTTGGCGGTGCAGATCGGTGCTATGGAGCTCAATTGTTTTGGCCGCGGCTGTGGTCTGGTGGTGCTGGGGCTGTTGTTGGCCAGTTGGTGGGGGCCAGGGTTCAGCGAGCTCGATGCCGGCATTGGTGGCGTGCGGGAGCAAGATCAGTTCCGTCTGATCAGCCAGCGCACCAGTGGGCTTGAGGAGCGCTACAGCCCTCGCCCACGACTGTTCAACCTCAGCGACCGCATGGAGGCGGCGATGGGTCGGATCCCCTTGCCTTCATCGCCTTGGGGGGGGGGCGGGGGATCTGAAGCGACGATTGCAGGCGCTTGATCAGCCCCAGCAGCTCTGGCTGGCCAGCAGTGGGCCGCCGCCGGCCATAGAGCGCAAGCTCAAACCCCTGCAAACACGCTTAGAGCAGGCCGGTTTCCGCTGTGAACAGCAAGCCAACGACCTCACCCATGCGCGGCTGCTGCGTTGCCGATCTGAATCCAGGGGCCGCTCTGAGTGAGCTGTGCTGCGGCTTCGCTGCTGCAGGCCAGCATCAGGGGGCCACAGGTCTGCGGGTCCACCAGTAACTCCAGTAGAGCCTCGGAGGGTTGTTCTTTCAGCTGAACTGGACCCTCCAGCCACTGCCAGGCTGTCCGGTTGGAGGGGGCCAGGCTGCTGAAGACGCCGCGATCGAACAGGTCAAGCGCGCCGGTGTAGGCAGGGATGGCAGGTCCGTCCAGTTCGACCGTGAGTCCTGGGCTGTCATGGAGCATCTCGCCCAGATGCCCGAGTAAGCCGAAACCGGTGATGTCGGTGCAGGCGTGAATGCCTTCCCGGATCGGCTCGATCTGCTCAAGCAGCGTGTGCTGGCTGCAGGTCATGGTTCGCAGCGCAGCATCAAGATCAGCAGCTTTGCTGGCGCCACTCATGGCTCCTGCAAACAGCACCCCGGTGCCAAGGGGGCGACTGATCAGCAGGGCATCACCGGGTCGCAGGCCTGATTTCAGCCAGGGCGATTGGTCGCTTCTGCCGTTCACCGTTAGGGTAATCTGTATCCCGAGACTTGCCGGTACCGGTGAGGCGCTCCGGGATTCCATCGTGTGTCCGCCGATCAGCTCGGCGCTCTGTTCGTCCAGCACCAAGCGGATGCCGGCCAGGGTCTGCACCAGCAGCTCCTGCTGCTCGTTGGCCGAGACCATCGGCAGCGTGATCGTTGCCATGGCGCTGGAAACGGCAGCCCCGCAGGCCCAGAGATCCGAGCAGGCATGGAGGGCCGTCAGGCGGCCGTTGAGCCAGGGGTCACTCACCAGGGCCGGAAAGCCATCCATGCTTTGCAGCAGCTCTTCGCTCCCAGGGAGATGGGCGGCGTCTTCAGGTTGTCCCCCCAGTCCCACCCGCTCTAGAGCTGCGGCCAGGGGTTGGGCCGGCAACTTGGCTGCGCAACCCCGGCAGGCCATCGGAGCTGGATCGGCCATCGCAGCCGGCCGCTGAAACCCAGCCATGAAGGCGCGATCGATGCGTTGCTTCAGGCGCCATAGCAGGGGGGATGGGCCCAGCAGCCAGCTGCCCCAACGCGCCCAAGCAGCATCCTGATGGGTCCCAATCAGTTGCAGAGCCTCACGCTGGGGATGCCAAGGCCGCAGTGGTTGGCCTTGGCAAGCCGCTTCTAAGTTCTTGGCTAAGGGGCGCCCAGCTCGTACTGCCCACACCCCAGATGCCGGCCGGGGTTCTTCGCTGATCACGGCACAGTCTCCGCTGGCGAACAGGGACGGATGCCCTTCCACCCTCAGGCAGCGATCGGTGCGGATTCGGCCATCGGAATTCAGCGGTAGACCGGTCGTCGCCAGCCAAGCGGGACCCTGGCTTCCAGTGCAGAGCATGCTGGGTCCGCGGTGGTCGCTGCCGTCGTCGATCAAGGTGATGCGGGCCTGTTGCAGCACCTGTTTGAGGGCTGGATCCAGCTGTCCGCTGCGCTGTTGCAGTTGCAGCGCTCGCCGCGGCCAGCGGCGGCGTAGCGCCAGAACAACTTCCAGGCCGGCAGCTCCCGCTCCGATCATCCGCAGTGGCTGGGGATCGTTTGGGTCTTCGTTCTCGAGAAAGGCGAGCGAGGCCTCCAATGGCTTGATGGGAATTCCAGTGGCACTCGGTCTGCTGACAGCCCCCACGTCCAGGCTAAGGCAATCGAAGTGGAGTTCAGGCCGATCGCGCAGCCTCAGACATTTGTCCTGAGGGTTTAATCCGATGATTTCCGCTTCCACGAAGGCCACCCCGGCCTGGTCACAGAGCTGGCGCAGGTCGATGGCGAGCTCGTCGCGCTGATAGAGGCCGGCGATAAACCCCGGCGCCATGCCGGAATACAGGGCTGTACTGCCGCGGTTCACCAGCACGATGCTCTGCTTTGGCCGCTGCTCTGAATTCATGGCCCAGCGTTTCAGCACGAGCGCATGGCTGTGCCCTCCGCCGGCCAAGACCAGCAGGCCACCTCTGCTCATGTGGAGCCTCGGTATCCGGATGGATTGGCCTGCTGCCAGGTCCAGCCATCACGGCACATCTCTTCCAGGCTTCGGCGGGCGCGCCAGCCCAGCACGGTTTGTGCGGTCTCTGGGCAGGCCTCCAGGCGGGGCACATCGCCGGGTCGACGATCCACGATCTCGTAGGGGATGGCCAATCCTGTGACCTGTTCGAAGCCATGCACCACGTCCAGAACGCTGAGTCCACGGCCTGTCCCGATGTTCAGCGTCAAGGGATCAGACGCTTGCTGCGCGAACAAATGGTCAAGCGCCGTGCCATGGGCTTCGGCCAGATCCATCACGTGCAGGTAATCACGGATGCCGGTGCCATCCGGTGTGGGGTAGTCCTGGCCGAAGATGCGCAAGCGCTCTCGACGCCCTGCTGCCACCTGGGTGATGAAGGGGAACAGGTTGTTGGGAATTCCCAGCGGGTCTTCACCGATTCGTCCGCTGGGGTGTGCACCGACGGGATTGAAGTAGCGCAGGCAGGCCAACTGCCAGGATCCCGAGTGGCAGAGGGCCGCAAGCATCTGTTCCACCGCCACTTTGGTTTGGGCATAGGGGTGCACCGGTGCCGTTGGCATGTCTTCATGTAGCGGGAACGTTTCGGGTTCTCCGTAGGCTGTAGAGGTACTGCTGAATACCAGGGTTCGGCAGCCGTGACGCTCCATGGCTGCCGCCAGAACGCGGCTGCCATTCACATTCACATCCCAGTAAAGGAGTGGGTTGGCGACCGATTCCCCAACGGCTTTCAGTCCGGCGAAATGAATCACGCCATCCACGGTTCCGCCTGCACTGAAGGCCTGATCCACAGCGCTGGGGTCGCGCACGTCTCCCTCCACCAGAGTCAGCTTGTCTGAACCCGACAGTTCCTGCACCCGCTTCAGAGCTTCGGGACTGCTGTTGTCGAAATTGTCCAGCACCACAAGCTCATGACCCTGCTCCAGCAGCACAAGGCAGGTGTGACTCCCAATGAAGCCGGCACCGCCGGTAATGAGGACTCGCCGGCCCATGTTTTCAACCGTTTTGATCTGCTGATTCTGAATCAGCTTGATTGCAGAAGGCTGACGCCCTAAGCGATTCAACTTAGTTTTCGCCCATTGCACTGGGCTTGTGGATCGCGGAACCGTGGTTCCAGAGTTGCAGCGAGCGATCGATGCAGAGGGTCGGGCCCTACTCCAGCGCTTCAACCTGCTCAAGCCGTTGGTGGAGCGGATGGTGACTAGCGAGGCGATCGCTCAGGTTGCGGTCTCCGAAGAGCAGCTGGAGCAGGCACGGCTCGTTTTACTCCAGCTGCGTGGCTTTGATGGCATTGATCAGTGGGCGGAGCTGCTTGAGCAGCTGGCGCGCAGTGAGCAGCAGGTGCTGGAGGGTCTTCGCCACGGCATCCGTCGACGCAGCTTGATGCGTGAGCGTTTCGCGGCCAAGGCTGAAGCCCGCTTTCTGGAACGCAAGAACGAACTGGATCAGGTGGTGTACAGCCTGCTTCGCCTCGAGAACAGCTTTCTAGCGCGAGAGCTCTACCTGCAGATCGAATCCGGTGAATCCAACTTCGCCGATTTGGCCAAGCGCTACGCCGAGGGACCGGAACGCAACACCAACGGAATCGTTGGCCCCGTCTCTCTCACCCAGGCACATCCGACCTTGGTCGAGAAATTACGAGTCGCTCAACCAGGCGTACTGCTGGAACCTTTCCGCATCTCGGACTGGTGGCTGGTGGTGCGGTTGGAACGTTATGAGCCGGCGACGTTCACCGATGAGGTCTCCGACCAAATGTGCCGGGAAATGTTCGACGCCTGGATCGATGAGGAAACCGCTACCAACATGAGCGAGCTGGAGTCCGAGACAACAGAACAGGCACCCACAAGCGGTTTCAGTGATTTCAGCATCTCCCGATGACCCAGTCATCGTCTTTCCCGTTGCTGGAGCATCCGGCGTTCCGCGGCTTGTCCGATGCCTCGGCTTCCACCTTGGAGCGCGAATGCAATGTGCTCCGGTTCGAGCTTGGGGGCCAGTTGTGTGATCCCAAAGACATCCCTGCCCGGATTCTGTTCATCCTCCAAGGCCAGGCGAGGCTTGTCGGCCGTCACAACGGACGTCTCACCACGGTGGGCAAGTTCGGCCCAGGAAATGTTATCGGAGCTGCCAGTCTCCTTAGCGGTGCTCCCTGCGAGAACGTGATCGCCGCCGAGGAGTTGATTGCCTGTGCCATTTCGGATGAACTGTGCCGCGATCTTTATTCCCTAGAGAACTCATTCCGTCACTGGTGTGACCAACAGCTTTGGCCCCAGGAGCTGCTCAAGTTGCTGGAGGCTTTGGAGCAGAACACTCCTGAAGCAAAAAGCTCCGCCCTTGAAAAGCTTGAGGATGCTCTGGAAACCGCGGAGCGTTGTTCCCCTGATCCAGCTGCGGTGGATGCGGCCCTGGCTGCCGGCAAGTGCCTCTATGTCACAAGTGCCTGGGGCGACCTGACCGTTGGTCAGCCGGTTCGCTCATCCGTAGATCTTCCGGCTTGCGAGCCGTTTTCGCTGCGGTTGGTGTCTCTGCCCGCCTCCGGTTTGTTTGATGAAGCCGGTGTGGCCCAGGAAGACAGCGGTTCGCTTGTCTCCTCTGCGTTCATTCAGGACGCAGAGGTGCTGCCTCCCGTCAGCAGCTTCAGTCCCGAGCGAAATGTTGTTGCCAGCCTGCGCTTGATCCAGGGAAATGGTCCTCTCAAGGAAACCCTGGCCTGCTTCCAGATGCTGGCGCAGTTGATGAAGCTGCCTTTCCGCCGTGATGCGATCGAGAAAGTCCTGCAGGACAACCTCCGCCGAGGTCTCACACCCAATCTCCAGCTCTGTGGTCAGCTGGCAGCAAGTCTTGGCCTCCACGTGATGGCGTCATGGGTGCCGGCTCGTGCCGGCACCAGGCTGCAGGTGCCGTCAATGCTTTCTTGGAAGGGGGGATTCGCGCTGGTAATCGCTAGCAGTGAGCGTGGGCTGAAGTTGGCTTCGCCCAAGCAGGGCGTGGTGACTTTGGCGCCGGATGATTTGGCTGAGCAGTTTCCCGAAGGGATCGAAGTGTTGTTGATGGAACGGTCCAACAGCAGCCCTGATCAGAAGTTCGGTCCCAGTTGGTTCTGGCCTGCTCTGAAGCGCTACCGCGGCGTGTTGATTCAGGTGCTGGCTGCAAGTTTTGTGGTTCAGCTGTTCACTCTTGCCAACCCCTTACTGATCCAGGTGATCATCGACAAGGTGATCAGCCAGCGCAGCCTCGACACCCTGCAGGTGCTTGGAATTGCCCTTGTGGTTGTCACGATCCTGGAAGGGGTACTCGGCAGCCTCAAGACCTTCCTGTTTGCTGAAACCACCAACCGGATCGATCAGCGCCTCGGGGCTGAGGTGATCGACCACCTGTTGCGTCTCCCCCTCGGCTATTTCGACCGTCGCCAGGTGGGCGAACTGGGAACCCGGGTGGCCGAACTGGAGAAGATCCGCAACTTCCTGACGGGTCAGGCCCTCAACACGATCTTGGATGCTGCCTTTTCCGTGATCTACATCGCGGTAATGCTGATTTACAGCTGGCTGCTCACCTTGATTGCCCTTTCCGTTCTTCCGATCCAGATCGGTTTGACAGTACTGGGGGCTCCCCTTTTCCGCCGTCAGTTTCGTGCTGCTGCCGAAGAAAACGCCAAGACCCAGAGCCATCTAGTGGAGGTGCTCACCGGCATCCAGACAGTGAAGGCTCAGAACGTGGAGATGGTCAGCCGCTTGCGCTGGCAGGGGTTCTACTCCCAATACATCTCCCGCACGTTTGAGAAAACGATCACCGGCACGGCCCTGAATCAGACCAGTCAGGTGTTGCAGAAGATCTCTCAGCTCATGGTGCTCTGGATCGGTGCCACCATGGTCCTGGATGGTGATCTGAGCCTCGGTCAGCTGATCGCTTTCAGGATCATCTCCGGTTATGTCACCCAGCCCCTGCTGCGTCTCTCCACGATCTGGCAGAACATTCAGGAATTGCGCGTCAGCTTTGAACGGCTTGCGGACGTAATCGATACGACAGAGGAATCCGATGAAATCGATAAGTCGAAGGTAATGCTGCCGCCGCTCGAGGGAGGTGTGCGGTTTGAAAATCTCTCGTTCAGCTTCCGTCTCGGCCAGCCTCAGGTACTGAAGGAGGTGAATCTCGAGGTTCCCGCCGGCACCTTTGTCGGCATCGTCGGCCAAAGCGGTAGTGGCAAGAGCACGTTGATGAAACTTCTGTCACGGCTCTATGAGCCCGGGGAAGGCAGGATCTTGATCGATGGCTACGACATCGGAAAGGTCGAGCTCTATTCCCTCCGCCGTCAGATCGGCATCGTTCCTCAGGATCCCCTGCTCTTCAGCGGAACCGTGAGCGACAACATCGCCCTCACCAACCCTGATGCCTCCAGTGAGGAGATCGTGCGGGCTGCACGTCTCGCCAACGCCCATGACTTCATCATGGATCTTCCCAGTGGCTACAGCACCCCTGTGGGTGAACGGGGCGCTGCCCTCAGCGGAGGGCAGCGACAGCGGGTTGCCATCGCCCGCACCCTGCTGAGCAACCCCAAGCTGCTGATGATGGACGAGGCCACCAGCGCTCTCGACTACGAAACCGAAGGAAAGGTCTGCGACAACCTTCTGGGCAACCTCAACGACCGCACCGTCTTCTTCATCACCCACCGTCTGACGACGATCCGTCAGGCAGACATGATCGTGATGCTTCACGAGGGAGCAGTTGTTGAAGTCGGCACGCACGATGAGCTCATGGCCCAGCGCGGTCGCTACTACGCCCTTTACCGCCAGCAGGAGAGTTCCTGATGAAGATCAATCCTCAAAAGGTGAAGACGCTCCTTAAGCAGAGCTCCAGCAATCTGGTCGCCACATCACGCGACTTCCTGCGCCGCTTCGATCCTGGCGTCATGCAAGACGAAACCGATCTCAGCATCTACGACGAGTCGATCCTCCAACAGGGTCGTTTTTGGATGCGCACTGTCACCTGGGCCCTGATATGCAGCAGCATGTTCGGGGTGGCCTGGCTGGCCCTCGCGCGCACCGAAGAAATTGTGGTTGCTCCTGGTCAGCTGGAGCCGATCGGCTCCGTTCAGGACATTCAGATGCCCGTAGGTGGTGTGGCCGATCAGATTCTCGTGAAGGAAGGTGATCTGGTGAAGGCTGGCCAGGTGCTGATGCAGTTGGACACCGAATCCAGCGAGGAACACCGCAACAGTCTGGAAAAGACAATCAAGCTCAAGCGGGAGCAATTGGTTCTGAAGGAGGAGGAAAAACGCAACACCATGCAAATGAACCATGAAGAGGTGCTGATGCTGGAGAACAATCTCGCTCTTCAAGCTGAAATTCTCGGGCGCTACGAGCAGTTGGAGGCCGCTGGTGCTTTTTCCGAAGTGCAGTACCTCAATCAGCAAAACGTTGTTGCTGAAACTCGCGGAAAACTGATGCAGAGCAAGGCGGGGCGGCTGCGTCAGATCGCTTTGCTTGATCAACAGACGGCCCAGTTGAAGGCGGAGCTTGCCGATCTCAATGGGCGCCTGGTTGAGAGCAGGGTCACCCTTCGCTACCAGCAACTCAAGTCGCCTGTTGATGGTGTGGTCTTTGATCTCAAGCCCACTTCCCGTGGCTTCACCGCCCAATCCACCCAGACTGTGATGAAGGTGGTGCCGATGGGTTCGCTCGAAGCCAAAGTGGAGGTGCCCAGCAACAAGATCGGTTTCGTGCAGGTGCCACAGGGTTGCCCTGAGGATCGCGATCCCTGCATGTCTGCCGATATCAGCATTGACTCTTTCCCCTCCAGTGATTTCGGCGTTCTCAAAGGCAAAGTGACCCGCATCGGTTCTGACTCCCTGGAGCCTGACCCCCGGGAGCAGCGTCAGGAGCTCAGTTTCCCGGTCACAATTCAGCTGGATGATCAGCAGCTGAAGCTCAAGACTGGGACGTCTTTGCCCCTACAGGTGGGCATGAGCCTGAAGGCGAACATCAAGTTGCGCAAGGTGACTTACCTGCAGCTGCTGCTGGGAGAATTCCAGGACAAGGCGGAATCGCTTCAGCGTCTCTGAATTCGTGCGGATCCTATTCGTTCATCAAAACTTTCCAGGGCAGTACCTCCACATCATTCAGCGTCTGGCCCAGCAGGGGCAGCACCAAATGGTGGCCCTGGGCATCAATCCTCTGGATCAGCGCCGTGGCATGCCAGAGAATATTAACCATTTCCGTTACCGCCTTGATCGCGGCAACACCAAGGGCGTTCACCCCCTGGTGACGGAAACGGAGTCCAAAATCATTCGTGCGGAGGGCTGTGCCCGTGCTTCTGAGCAGCTCAAGGCGAAGGGTTTTACTCCTGATTTGATCTGTGCCCATCCCGGCTGGGGCGAACCCCTATTCCTGAAGGCGATCTGGCCCGAGACGCCTCTGCTTTGCTACCAGGAATTCTTCTACAACGAGTCCGGTTTCGACTCCAACTTCGATCCTGAATTCCAGGACGATCGCGGTTGGCAGGATCAGGCGAAGCTCACCATGAAGAACGCCTGCTTGCATCTGACCCTTGAGCAGGCGGACTGGAATGTCTCCCCAACCCATTTCCAGGCCAGCAGCTTTCCCGAGTACTTTCGACGCAAGATCAGCGTCATCCATGACGGTGTTGATCTCCAGCAGGCCCGGCCCAATCCATCATCGGCGCCGCTCAAGCTCCCTGACGGAACCGTGCTTGAGAAGGGGCAACCGATCGTCACCTTTGTGAACCGCTGCTTGGAGCCCTACCGGGGCTGCCACACTTTCATTCGGGCGATTCCTGAACTGCAGCGGCAACACCCTGAAGCGCGGTTGGTGATCGTCGGTAAGACGAAGGGGGTGAGCTACGGCGCTGCATGTCCTAATGGCGAATGGGGGGACCGTTTTCTGGCGGAGATTGAGGGTCAGTACGACCCGAGCCGGGTGCATTTCACGGGGGCATTGCCTTACGGACAATTCATTCCTCTGCTGCAGCTCTCCGCCTGTCACGTTTATCTCACTTATCCCTTTGTGATGAGCTGGAGCTTGCTTGAGGCGATGGGTTGCGGTTGTGCGGTGGTGGGCTCCGACACGGCTCCGGTGCGGGAGGTCATTCGCGATGGTCACAATGGTGTGTTGGTGGATTTCTTTTCTCCAACTGATTTGGCCGCGGCGGTGGTGGAGCTGCTCAACGATCCACAGCGCGCTGCGGGGTTTGGCGCAGCGGCACGCCAGACCGTTGAACGCAGTTATGCCCTGGATGCTTGCGTCACTCGACAACTGGCCTTAATGGACCTGGTGGCCACTCGCAGCATCACGGCCTGAGGTCACCCGGCAGACTGAGCCGCTGTACCCGCATCCCGCACGTGAGTCAGCTCCAGAGCCTCAGGGGCATGGTGGATCTGCTGCCGGGCGCGCTTCAGCGCTGGCAGGTGGTGGAGGGAATGGCGCGGGAGCATTTCCAGCGGTCTGGGTTCGGTGAGATTCGGACGCCGCTTTTGGAGACGACCGATCTGTTCTGCCGTGGCATCGGTGAAGCCACCGATGTTGTTGGTAAGGAGATGTACAGCTTTCAGGACCGGGGCGATCGTTCCTGCACCTTGCGGCCGGAAGGCACGGCATCCGTGGTGCGTGCCGCCCTGCAGCATGGCTTGCTCAGTCAGGGCGCTCAGAAGCTCTGGTATGCGGGGCCGATGTTTCGCTACGAGCGCCCCCAGGCCGGCAGGCAGCGGCAGTTCCATCAGATCGGGGTGGAGTGGCTCGGAGCGGAGCGGTCCCGCAGCGATGTTGAGGTGATTACACTGGCTTGGGATCTACTGGCCAGCCTTGGAGTGGGTGGCTTGCAGTTGGAGCTCAACAGCCTGGGCTCAGCGGAGGACCGCCAGGCTTACCGCGCTGCTCTGGTTGCTTGGCTTCAGCAGCGCTCTGAGGCCCTTGATCCCGATTCCCAGACAAGGCTGAGCACCAATCCGCTGAGGATCCTGGATTCCAAAAACAAAGACACCCAGGCATTGCTGAAAGACGCACCCACCCTGGCGGATGCTCTCTCTGATGCCAGCCGCGAGCGTTTCGAAGAGGTGCAGCGCGGGCTGACCGCTTTGGGGATCCCCTTTCGGCTCAATCCAAGGTTGGTGCGTGGCTTGGATTACTACAGCCACACGGCATTCGAGATCACCAGTGATCAACTTGGGGCCCAGGCCACCGTCTGCGGTGGTGGTCGTTACGACGGCTTGATCAGCCAGTTGGGCGGCGCCCAGACCCCCGCCATCGGATGGGCCCTCGGCATGGAACGGTTGTTGCTGGTGTTGGAAGCCGCGGCGCAGGCTGATCCTCACGGTGTTGCTGCCCGGCTGACGGCGACTGCAACCCCTGATGTCTTTCTCGTGAACCGTGGTGCCAAGGCCGAGCGTGTCGCGCTGGGCTTGGCACGGGACCTGCGGGCTCGTGGACTTCGGGTGGAGTTGGATGCATCGGGATCTGCCTTCGGTAAGCAGTTCAAGCGGGCTGATCGCAGCGGCGCTCCGTGGGCATTGGTGCTCGGTGAGGAGGAGGCTGAGCGGGGTGAGGTGCGCCTGAAGCCGTTGAAGCAGCAGGCTGAGGACTCCACCATTGCACTTGCGCCAGTTGCCGCGATCGTGAAGAAGCTGCTCACCCCCTGAGGATGCAGATCCACCTCGTCACTGGCGGTGCCGGCTTCCTTGGCTCCCACCTGATCGACCGTCTGATGGAGGCCGGTGATGAGGTGATCTGCCTGGACAACTACTTCACCGGAAGTAAGTCCAACATCTCGCGCTGGATTGGCCATCCCCGTTTCGAACTCATCCGTCATGACGTCACCGAGCCGCTCAAGCTAGAGGTGGATCGGATCTGGCATCTGGCTTGTCCTGCCTCGCCGATTCACTATCAGTTCAATCCGGTGAAGACAGCCAAAACCAGCTTTCTTGGCACCTACAACATGCTTGGCCTGGCGCGGCGGGTGGGAGCGCGCTTGCTGCTCGCCAGTACAAGCGAGGTCTACGGCGATCCTGAGGTCCATCCCCAGCCGGAGAGTTACTGGGGTTCTGTCAATCCGATCGGTGTGCGCAGTTGCTACGACGAGGGCAAGCGCATCGCTGAAACCCTCTGTTTCGACTACCAGCGCATGAATGAAGTGGAGGTGCGGGTGGCGCGGATCTTCAACACCTATGGCCCGCGCATGCTCCCTGATGACGGCCGGGTGGTGAGCAACTTCATCGTGCAGGCCCTGCGGGGCGAACAGCTAACGCTGTATGGCGATGGCAGTCAGACCCGCTCCTTTTGTTATGTGAGCGATCTGGTTGAGGGGTTGATCCGCCTGATGAACGGCGAACACACCGGCCCGATCAACCTTGGCAATCCCGATGAATTCACGATCCGAGAGTTGGCGGAGCTGGTGCGGATCCAGATCAATCCATCCCTGCGGTTGGTGGAGAAACCCTTGCCGCAGGATGACCCGCAACAGCGGCAGCCGGCGATTGACCTCGCCCGTCAGCAGCTGGATTGGCAGCCGACTGTGCCACTGGAGCAGGGTCTGGCTCCCACCATCGACTCCTTCCGTAATCTCCTGGAACTTGCCGAAAGCCGCGGAACGTGACCATTCAACGGATCTGCTGCATCGGAGCGGGGTATGTAGGTGGCCCGACCATGGCGGTGATCGCTGATCGCTGCCCGCGGGTTCAAGTGCAGGTGGTGGACATCAACCAAGCGCGCATCGATGCCTGGAATGATGCCGACCTCAGCAAATTGCCGGTTTATGAACCGGGGCTGGACCTCGTTGTGGAACGGGCGCGGGGGCGCAACCTGTATTTCTCCACTGATGTGGCGGCGTCGATCGCCGCAGCAGACATGGTGTTCATTTCGGTGAACACCCCCACCAAGACCAAGGGCCTCGGAGCGGGACAGGCCAGTGACCTCCGCTGGGTGGAAGCCTGTGCCCGCGAGGTTGCTCAGGCGGCCACCGGTCACACCATCGTCGTGGAGAAGAGCACCCTGCCCGTGCGCACGGCTGCTGCGATCAAAACCATCCTGGAAGCGGCTATTGATGGAGAGGATCAGCGCACCTTTTCGGTGCTCTCCAATCCGGAATTTTTGGCGGAAGGCACGGCCATTCGTGATCTCGAGTCTCCGGACAGGGTGTTGATCGGTGGTGATGATCCAGCATCGATTGATGCTCTCGCTGCGATCTACGCCCACTGGATTCCCCAGCAGCAGATTCTGCGCACCAACCTCTGGAGCAGCGAGCTATCCAAGCTCACCGCCAATGCTTTTCTGGCGCAGCGGATCAGCTCGATCAACTCGATTGCCGCGTTCTGCGAGGCCAGCGGAGCCGATGTGCGCGAGGTTGCCCGGGCGATTGGCACCGACAGTCGGATTGGTCCGAAATTCCTCAATGCTGGCCCGGGGTTCGGTGGCAGTTGTTTTCAGAAAGACATCCTGAATTTGGTGTATCTCTGCCGCCATTTCGGCCTCCCGCAGGTTGCGGATTACTGGGAGAGTGTGGTGGTCCTGAACACCTGGCAACAGCACCGCATTGCCAGGTTGGTGGTGGAAAAACTGTTTGGCACGGTGACTGGAAAGCGGCTGGCGATTCTTGGATTTGCCTTCAAGGCCGACACCAACGACACCCGCGAGGCTCCGGCGATTCGCATCTGCCGTGACCTTGTGGAGGAAGGTGCTCAGCTGGCAATTCATGACCCCAAAGTGGCTGCTCACCAGATCGCCCGGGACCTTCAACAGGAGGCAGTACTCCAGCCGGATGCCCTTAGTGGAACCGGCAGTTGGGCTGAAGCCGGCAGCGTTGAAGACGCCGTAATTGGGGCCGATGCGGTGCTAGTGCTAACCGAGTGGCAGGACTACCGCAACCTGAACTGGATGTCTCTCGCTGGTCGGATGCGTAAGCCGGCCTGGGTTTTTGATGCCAGGGCGATTACCGATCACGAGCAGGTGAGAGCGGCAGGCCTCACCCTTTGGTGCGTGGGGGATGGAGAGGGTTGATGTCGCGGACGGTTCTGGTCACCGGTGCCGCCGGTTTCATCGGTGCAGCTCTATCGATGCGACTGCTTCAGTGCGGTGATCGGGTTGTCGGCCTCGACAATCTGAACGACTACTACGACCCCAGCCTCAAACAGGCGAGGTTGCGTCAGATCGAAGCCATGGCCCCCGTAGGAGCCTGGCGCTTTGAGCGCATTTCTTTGGAAGATGGCGATGCCCTCATGGCTCTCTTCGCGGAAGAGAAGCCAGCCGTTGTGGTCAATCTGGCGGCTCAGGCCGGTGTCCGTTACTCCCTGGAAAACCCTGCGGCTTACATCCAAAGCAACTTGGTGGGCTTCGGCCATCTGCTGGAAGGCTGCCGTCACTACGGCACCGAGAATCTCTTGTATGCATCAAGTAGCTCGGTCTACGGCGGCAATCGCAATCTGCCATTCCATGAACGTCAGCCTGTCAACCATCCGGTGAGTCTCTACGCCGCCAGCAAGAAGGCCAATGAGTTGATGGCTCATACCTATAGCCATCTCTATGGGTTGCCAGCCACCGGGCTGCGTTTTTTCACCGTTTATGGACCTTGGGGCCGACCTGATATGGCTCCGATGCTTTTTGCTCGGGCGATCCTTGCTGGTGAAGCGATCAAGGTGTTCAACCACGGCAAGATGCAGCGTGATTTCACTTACATCGACGACATTGTCGAGGGTTTGGTGCGCTGCTGTGACAAGCCTGCCACTCCTAACCCGGAGTTTGATCCGCTTCAGCCTGATCCTGCTACGGCGGCAGCACCGCATCGGTTGTTCAACATCGGTAACAGTCAGCCCACGGAACTGTTGCGCTTTATCGAAGTGATGGAGCAGGCACTTGGTCGCGAAGCTATCAAGGATTTTCAGCCGATGCAGCCTGGTGATGTAGTGGCGACTGCAGCTGATACGTCTGCAATTGAAAATTGGGTTAATTTCAAGCCATCTACAACTGTTGAAGATGGAGTAGAACGTTTTACAAAATGGTACTTTAGATATTTTAATTGAACTCCTTGGATGAGTTTTCTTTGATTCTTGCGAATTTGTCGATTGTGAGTCTGAGTGCTGAGTAAACCTATCTCAGCGTATATGAGTCAATATCCGAAGCATTTTGCATTTGCGATTAATTCGTGAGCTTTTTCTTCTTTCTCCGGGGTTGGGTTGATGCTAGTTAGCACCGTGCAAGACTAAGCTGATACTAGATGAATTGAATAGTTGCAGCAATGCTTGGCATTAAAAGAGGTGTTTAAAAAAACTAAAAAATCTTTTGGTTTGACTTGATGGGACTTTCTTTGCACTTTTTCGAGATAGATCTTTGATATTCAAATTGAATCCAAGTTCTTTGGCAGTATCGGCAACCTCTTGTGGCGTTGCTCCTGATAGGTTGAAGCGTAAAAAGTGGTCGTGGCGACGCCGAAATCGGAACTCTTTGTATTCTTTGCTTCGTTTGGTTTGATCAGGCATTTTGCTCTCAAAAATGTGTACTTGATTCGTCGAATTACCTCATTATACAAAAACGTTTGCAATAGTGTCAATCCTTCAGCTCCCTTTCTTCAACCGCACTTGGTGTATTCAGCAGTGATTCAATGAGGGGTCCATTGCGTGCCAGTCCAATCGTGCCCTAGAATTAGATGAAATACTTATCTGATAGATGCTGGCTGAGATTCTTAAAACTTACCCGCTTCATAACATTGGTATTAATATTATACTAACTCATTTGAGTTTTTCTGTAGAGAAGCTTGCGTTTACCGGAACAGTTTCATCTAAATTTCAGCTTTTACCACCAGGTCTTTCTCTAGTGCTGAGAAGTGGTGCAAATACATGGTCTTTTCGATCTGTCTCTAATGAAGACCGTCTGGTTTTTGAGGGTGATATTCCAACGAAAGACTTAAGTCGTGATGTATCGCTTACGATTTTGTTTAATAATATTCAATGTCTGTGGATGGAGATGAGGCTAGATTTGAAGCCTCTTGATGATGTTGCTCAATGGTCGAGTTACTTTTCGGGCTGTAAGAAGCTACTGCCCGATTTAAATCTTGGACGTCTGGCAAAGAGAATATCAGCTTCTGCCGAAGTTGTTTACGCGGTAAAACCTTCTGGTCGATACGATTCATTCTGTGAATATGTGAAACGTCCAGATTTTGTTGTTGGTATGGCACGGCTACGTAGGTATGGCCGTTTTCCAGCCATCATCGCGGAAGAAGATGGTTTTGTGCTGGCGAGCAGGCTTGTTTCAGCTTGGAATATCCTGATGATTCAAGATGCTGGACAGCGACTGTTTGTATTTCAAGGGGTAACTAGTTGTGATGCTGTTTTTATTCCCGGTTTAAATACATTGATAATTGTTTGTCACATATCACAAAAACAGATTTTGAGTTGTTTGCGTCAGTTGAGTCATACCCCTGAGTTTTTCCAACACGATAAGCCCGGTTCCTTTCTTGGCTATCTCGTTGGACACTCACGTCCTTATCATTGCAATTACGACTCACTTCTTGCTTTGCAGCATATTCGGGAGGAAGGTGAACTCCTTTCCGACGATCCTCTGTTCTCCAAGAGTGACGAAGCTTTTGTCGACTTGGGTTCTGGATTAGGACTTGCTCAAGAGCATCAAATCCAATGTAAGAGTGAGTTAAATCAAATGACCGAAGCCCAAAATGGATATCTCTTGAAAGTGGGATTTTGGTTTTGGTGTAATCAAAAGCCCGTAATACGTTCGTTTGAGCTAGCAAGTATTGTCGATAGCTCTCTACGCGACTGTGCAACTTTTAATTCGTGTCTTGCATCTTCAGGGGCTTTAGAATTTATGGAAGAGTGTCAACCGCTTTTGTGGGTAGGTATTACGGGTCAAAAACGTTGTTGGTTAGAACAGGTCGAAGGTACTGCAGATATTTTAAATACTCTCTATCAATATTATCCAAAATTAGGAGTTGTTTTTGATGGATGGACACCACCACTAACAAGTTCTGATTATCATCGGATGGAAGCACGTAAGGATAACGAAGTTATTCAGGCAATTATCAAAAAACTTTCATTTCGTAAAAATGGACGTTTTGGGATTCTTGCTGGTCTGCCTTTACTCGAAAAAATTCGTGTTGGAATGTCAGTTGATCTATTTATGGCTAACTACACTACGGGCTCTATTAATGTTGCAAGAATATGTCGAAAGCCGGGTGTTGGCCACATGAGCCGCAGAATGGCAGAACACAAGTCACAACATATTCACTATCGTACTAGAGAAATTGACCCACAACTGGTGAAAGATCAGGGTGATTTACAGACTCTTGCGGGCTACATCGATTACAGTTTGCCATGGCAAGCTATTTACAATCAATTAGTAGAGATTTTGGCCGAGTTAAATGTTGAACCATCGAGGCCAGTAGATGCCTTGCCTATGCCAATTGATATTTGAAGTTTGTATCCAAATCCCTGGTTGTTCTATAGCAATGGCGTCAAATTATCTTGATCAATCTTCTTTGGACTTGGATTCTATTTATACTAAATGCTTGATTAGATCTTGAATTATTCAGGCCTTCAAGGTTAGGGATATTCACAAATTAGCTTTTTAATTTCTCTTTTTTCAACTTCCTGAATTGATTTTCTATCCCGTTCTGCTCGGTTAATGGTTCGAAAACCGGGTTTGGTATAATGATTTATCGCTTTGCATTCTATGGTTTGGCTTTCTATCTCTAAGCGAATTGGATTTTGTATAAAGCCAGGCCAGAGGGCCACTTTTGATGTCTGGCCACTCTCGGTCATAGGTTGCCTTGAGAATTGCAATTTATTCGTATTAAAATCTTAGTTCCTCGAAACGCATTTATTCATTAGAGACATCATTCATGAACAACTCACTTTGCAAACAGTTCTCAGAATTTCTATCTTCCGAAAATTTTGATGCAGCTAACCAAATAATCAAACAAGCTAGGTCTTTAAAATATCCTCATGTGCTAATCAATTTTTGGGAAAATTCACTTGCCTATTTAGAATCTGGGGCACGTCACCCTTTGGATTCCACGACAGAGCCCAATCAAGATACTAATAACTTGTGCGTGCAGTTGAATAAAGATTTAAAAGAAGAGTTCCAGCTTAATCTCGCCAACTATTGCTCACTAAATAACATAGATAAAAATCAAGTGGGTAAAGTAACCAAACAAATATTTGAAAGTTATGACCAAGAAAATGAAACAATAATGCTCCCAGACCTTACATCTAACGAGCCAGATTGTAATTTATTGCATTTTTCAATTCGGCAGTATTCAATAGATAATCCTGATGTTTCTGGAGCAGTCAAACGTGGGATCTTTCCATCCGTAATTGATCACTTCTTAAGGCATGGTTATTTTGAAATTCTCAAAGGTTTGCGTTATTCCCCGCTTTGCTTTTCTCATGAAAGGATAAAGTATAATGGAAAGCTTCTATATATAGTAGATGATTACAATAAATTGCTCCTAGAACAGCGTTCCAGATTGAATTCTCTTCAACTGGGTAGGTTCGCTGGAGACATATTTAGTGTTAAGCATAATAGTGTTTTTACAAGTTCTGGATCATGCCTGGACATTGAGATATATCTATTCCAAAATATTTCAGAGCATCATAATCTCTGCATTCTTCTACCAAATAAAATTCTTTCTGATGCAGCAATTAAATGGATCCTGGATATTAAACTAAAAGATAAGACTGCTATTTTTGGCTTTTCTAAGAGTAATGGCAGTTTTTGTTCTGTAACGGAATTCTCAAATGTAAATATGCTTGCATCTGATATTACTAACGGTTGCATAGTTGTCAACTCAATCGACGCATTATCTGTTGCGACTAATGTCAAGGATTATGAGAGTGCATATGGATATTATCATGCCTTGGTTCTTCAACTGCATCAAATTGGCGTTGATTTTTGCTTAAAAAAAGAAATTTTGAGCCAAAATATAAATAATGGAACTATTAATATTGGCCATAGTGATAATGCTTGTTGGTCGCCTTTCTTTTGGACAATATCAAGTAGTAATAGCAACAAATCACTTCTAACTACAATTCGAAGAGACTTAGTAAGGACATGGTCCAACCAATTGTCTCTTTGTGATTCGGACGATGATTTAAGTAATGATGGAAGCACCCTTAGAATTGATCCTGAGAAGTCAATTGTTCAATTCAAGCCTTGTTCGGAATATAAGATAGCTATTATTGTCCCATTTAGAGATCAAATACATTTGCTCGCTAACTGTGTTGACTCTTTAATGCTAAGGAAAGAGGAGATTGGGTTTGTAATTTACGCAATCAATAATGACTCTTGCGAACCAGAGACCTTTGATACTTTAGATCTTTTAAAAGACAAGTATCAAGATCGCTTTGTTTGCATAAATTCACCTGGAGAATTTAATTACGCTAAAATCAATAATGAAGCAGTTGATCAAGTAGCAGAGGACTATATCTTATTTCTAAATAATGATATTCTGGTTGAATCAAATTTTGCGATCACTACACTACTAAAAACTCATTTATTTTATGATGCGATAGTAACCGGATCAAAACTATTATATCCAAGTGGAAAAATTCAACACAATGGTATAGCTACTACACAAGAAAAGCATATTGCCGTGAATTGCCCGTTTAGGGGCCAGCAAACAAAATTGAACCACGAACTATTGTCGGAAGCTGATATTCATCCTTGGGATCGCACTCATGAATGCTCTGCAGTAACAGCGGCCTGTATGCTTATGCAAAAGGATGATTTTCTGGGAGTTGGTGGCTTTAATGAAGAGTTTAAGGTTGCTTATAACGATGTTGATTTATGTTTTAGAGCGAAAGACAAATACGATACCAAACCTATTGTTTGTTCTACAGATTTAAAGATATTTCACTTAGAATCTGAATCCAGAGGCTTAGATGCTGATGAATATAAGACGGCTCGTCTTTATCATGAAAGAGTGAAATTAGTCAATTCCCACGAGAAATTATTTTCTCAGCCCGATAAATTTACAGGTATTAGTTCTTCTTACGAAGAGGTCCATAAAGTTATTAAAACAAATTTTGACCGGAAGTATATTGACGCTTCTTCACCTGCTACGCCCAAATCAGATATTAATCTTGAAGAGCTTGCGTTTCATCAGTCGCATAATCGTATTACTAAAAAGTATGCCTGTGTGTTTGTTCAATATGACAAGGACTCCCTGATCCCTGCAGATTGTGTTCACCATCTATTGAAATTGAGTGAATATTGTGACATTTTCTTTGTTTCTAGTTCTGAATCTTTAGCGACATCACCTAAAGAGATTGCAAAAATAAAACCTTACTGTAAGCAGATTTTAATTCGTAAAAATAGTGGTTACGACTTTGGCTGTTGGTCGCACGCAATAAGGAAAAACTACTCTCAACTTTGTGATTATGAAGGTGTCTTGCTTGCCAATGACAGTAATTGGGGCCCCTTGCATGACTTTTCAGATACCTTCTCAAAGATAAATAATTTTCTCGCCGATGTTGATTTTTTAGGATTAACTTCTTCAACCACTCCATCATGGCATTTGCAAAGCTTCTTTGTTATGTATTCGAGGAGGGTATTTACTCAACCATATTTTAGGCAGCATTGGTTCAATATTGGAATATATCAATCTAAATTTGATATAATAATCAATTATGAGGTTGCCTGGTGTACTCGTCTGAGAAGATTAGGTTTCTGCGGCATGTCTTTGTATGGAGAATCTACAGCAAGTAATCCAACTCATGAGGACTGGAAAGAATTGTTGAAAAGCAATTACCCGTATCTCAAAAAAGAATTGATAAGGGATAATCCATTGAAAATAGACTTAATTGAATTACCTAACGTCCTTTCATTGTATGAAGAAAATTGGAAATCATGGTTGTTGGACTACTTGCAGCGTTACGGATATCAGAAATCCTTTGTATCTGAATCCCTTCGATCTAAAGTGCCAACTTCTGAAACTACAGTTGATTAATAGTGATACTCCCTCTTTGCATCAGAGATTATCTCATCCTGTGAATAGGAATAGCCCCCTTTGATGTCTACGTTTAATGGCGCTATTGGCTTATGACGTGCTTTTCAAAATACTTCTTTACGGTTTCTGAATCAAGGTCGTTAGTTGATCTGTTGCTGGTCTATCTCTATCCCGATACTGACTTCCGATCTGTTATGTAAGTTCCGTCTAAGATAATATCTTCTTCCTAAGATATTTCTTTTTTGTCAGTTCCCCGTGAGTCCCACAAAATTGCTTTAGACGAGTAACCTTGCGCGATCAACTTCACCAAGTTGCAGTGATTTGTTACATATTTTGGACTGTCATGTGTTGTGCTCATAGTGGAGGAGTAAGAGGACTATTGTCACGTTTTGATGAGCCTCGGTTTAATTCATTTTTTTGGGAGTGCATTGATTCGGTATTAAGCTGGTGATTGCTCCAAAGGGCAGGATGTAATTCCCCCAACCCCCTCACGATCTTTGCTGTAGTATTTAACTGTCCTGCAGTGTTCTTTGGTTGGCTAACCATGTTTATAGCCACCAAACATAATTCATGTGTCGGCCACCAGTTGAGCATAATTTGCACAGGTATAGCTTCATCTGAGGCATTAATCCTGACAACTCTTTATTGGTGATGTTTTACTTGACCTGCGTGACCTTCCAATGTCATTTATCTTCCTACTTTCAGTGAGCAGGTTCTCGAAATTCAAGGAGTATGCCTCTGTTACAATTATTGCTTGATCGAAGGATTTTTCTGACGCAAAGGTTTGTTGAATGTTGCGATCATTTGTCAGTCTGATATTCCACTAAATGGCATTACGTAACAACTTCTGCATTAAGGTGATCAATACTCTGTGTTGATTTGCCTGCCAACTTACTTTCATTGAGGCTGCCCTCTCTTGTTTCCTTTGATAATTATTCTGCTCGGCTTGTTGTGATATCATGACTAAATCAACACTAGTAGTAGTGGCCGGCAATTCGAGTCTAGAGCTTTCCGATCAGCTAGTTCAAAGCATTAGTGGCTCAAATACTCCAAAAAATATTCCTTCAGAATTAGTCCGAGACTTGCTTCTTGATAGGCACATTTACCGGGGTAAGCAGGAAGATTTGGCTTCTATGTCAGATGAGGAATTATTGATACATTGGCTTGCGTACGGTCACCGCGAATCTGTCCGGAAATTTAGTCCTAATGTTTATTGCCTTGGTAAGTCTGTAAATGCTAAAGAAGGAAGTGTTGTATATCTGTCATCAGCTCCCGAGCTCTGTAATGGAACTTATTTGTATAGAACCAAGTATGCTTCAATGCGTGACTCGCGAGAGAGCTATTTTTACACTACTCAGTCGCCAATTAATGAGCTTATCTACGCAATTTTTATGGCGAAGGAAATTGTATTTTCACGTCCAGATAATGACGATTCTTTGGCCAGTTATCTTATTGTTTTGGCGAAAGTCTTGGGTGTAAAAATTACTTTGGACTTCGATGATCTTGTTCTCCCAGGATCTTTTCGAGATTGTGGCCTTGGGCGGTCAACATTTTCTTCAGAGATTAATAGGACTGGTGAAATGTCCCTTTGTTTGCAGTCCTCATTCATATCTTATGCAGATCAAATATGCTGTTCAACTGAACAAATCCAGAATAAATTTCAGTATTTGTCCTTGCCATCAATAGTGCAATATAATAAGTTGCCTAAATCTTATGCAAGTGATTATGAATGTGTTAAGCAGAGGATTTATGGAATCAATGATCGTAAGATCAATATCTTGTATATGTCAGGCACGGCTACTCACGCTAAAGATTTTGAAATCTGTAATGGACCGCTTGTGAAACTTGCTCAAAATCACGCAGACAAATTTAATCTTGTACTTCTTGGTGAAGTTCAATTAGCCATTGGCTCAATGATCGAGTATTTAGGAGCTTCTGTTAATTATGTTGGGCGGCTTAGCTACGAAGACATGCATCACTTTATTGCTCAACAAGATGTTTGCCTTGTCCCCCTTGAAAATACATCATTCAATCATTCTAAGTCCAATATAAAATTTTTAGAGTCCGGAATTCATGGCGTTCCTGTAATCGCTAGCCCTGTGGATCAGTTTAAGCGTGCAATTTCTCATACTATTAATGGCTGGCTTTGTGATGATCCTAGTGAATGGTATAATCAGCTTGTTTCGTTAGTGGAATCCAAGGACCAACTTGTTTCAGTGTCTCTTATGGCATATCGGACATCAGTTGAAAGCTATACCTTCTGATAATGCATGATTTTTTAATTTCAGGACAAGTTGATTTTAATAAGCCTCAATCATCTGAGGGCCTGAAAATTTGTTATTTAACTCAAAATCCATCACAATTCAACTTGGCATGCTTGTCATGCATTGGATCGCGAAATAATTATATTATTTTTAATCCAGACCAAGACCTAGAACTTCATGTTCTTGCTAGGACATTCGATTTTGATGTGACAAATACTCGATTCTGTTTTGATTTAAATACTCTGAAAGATATTGTTAGTGCTTTTGACGTTGTAATCACAGCATTTGGTTATTTATCTCCGGCATTAACCAATGAGCTCAACGCAGTCATTGATCTTTCTGCAACTTATCGGATTCCAATAATTGATATTCCTCATGACTTATTTCAATTTGGTCATAATCTGTGGGATGACTCCAGAATTATCCACTTAGATTCTCCTAATTATGGATCAGGTGGTTGGGTAGATAGTTTTTGTGTATCTCAAATTAATTGGTTTAGAGATCACCAGAATGGGCCTGGCTATCCTAAGTTTAGATCAATTCCTAAAAATAATGAACTTTGTGTTCCTGATTTTACTCTTTTGACCACTAACACAGATTGGTATTTATACGATAGTCTCTCGCAACTATCTCTTTTGCAATTTATTACTAATTACGCTTTTAAAAATCCTGCCGAATTAATAGTTTGGATGCCTAATGAGAAGGAATTGGATCATAGCCCCGCGATTAAAAATTATATAGATCACCTGCTCCCACCAAATTTGTTTGTTTACGGGAGCCAACATCACCTCAAGTTTTATGGTCTTGAATCTACTGACGATCTAATAGCATGCTGTCAAAAAGGCATTACAACTGTCAGCACCTATTTGCTTGATTTTGAAATTCATAACAAGGATGTTATTGTTTTGTTCAACGAATCTACAAAGCACTTGGTTCAAAGTTTTACGAATGTTTCAGCAATTGCTCTGCCTTCTCAATTACACACTCCGATAAGCTTTACCAAGCCTGTGACCGGTTATTTATTCCCTTACGACGTCAGTATCTTTGATCAAATGATTTTGGCTTCTGTTCCTAGATAGTCAACCCTTATTATTAATCAGTTTTTGTTTAATCTATCATTCTTATGGTTCCATTAAGATAGTGCTTAATTTAAATCTTTATATTGCGAATCTTTTGATGGTCTTTACTCTTGAATGGTTTTATTTATCCAATAATTCATTTCTTTTTCACTGCCTTTGATCTTGTCTAGGTAAAGGTTAATATCTGGCAAGAATAATGACCCTACCATTTTGCACATTTCATCCGAGTACATGTTTTTGATATTTGGCTTTTTGCCGCCCTTTAATAGACTGCCGATCTCTGATGCTTTCGAGGTGTAATTTATATAGGCAGTTTCTTGGTGTTTATGGGTCGTGTTGCCTGATCCCATGCCCCTTGTATCTATTACTTCAAGGCCTGTAGTATTCAGAATTTTAGATACAGCCTTTTCGTAGTCCTCCAGGCAAAAGTAGTCATCATATTGATTATAGACCAAAAAGTCTGTCTGTCTCTTTACATGGATGTCAGCATTGATTAATTCAGCATTATTCCATAATATTCTCACAAAGTCTTGAAAGCTAGTTGATTTATTTGTATTAAATACATTTTGTGCATTTGAGTAGCTTTTGTCGCTTTCATTGGGATCATTATGGCATATTTTGTCGAGATAGAATGAAGCAAGTCGCTTATATGGATTTCTTAGGACAACAAAAGCGTAATTTGCATTTAGAAGTTCTTTATTGCTTGCTTGAAAGGAGTCGTTATTGTTGTGTATCCAATCGATATCTTCGGGTGTTGAGATGGCGCCGTTGGCAAAAGGAATGCTGTATCGCATATTTGTGCATCCTACTTTGGGAATCCAAGTGCAAACTGAGTTGCTTCTGAGGTGGATAAGAGTATGACGTTTTGCGAATAAATGTTCTTCATTCTTTTCTATTGATTCGTCGTTGCCGATTGTTTTCGAAAATGATAGGGACCTTTTTGATTCCTGTTTGTCAATATATGTTTTCGCATATAGGGCCTTGAGCTGCCTCATGGCATTCGCAAGCGCAAGTTGATTGTGTTCGCCTTTCTGGTTATTTTCGCCTTTTCTTTTTTCAAGTTCTTGTCTTTGTTCATCGATCTCTTTCTGTTGACGTTGTATTAAATCTGCAATGTCTTTAATTAGGGTTTTGTTTTTTGTTTCTCGGTCAGAGTTGCTCTTCTGTGTCATTTTCTCGTCGAATTAGTTTGCGTCGAAGAGTATTGTCCCCTTCTTGTGCTAACTTGATGTGTAATATATGTTGGGACTTTAGCATTGGACCTGCATAAGCATCAAGATGCATCCGTTGCTTCGTTGATAGGTCGTTTGAAAGAAGCCCTTTCTGAGGGGCATCCCTCTCTAGAAGGCGACTTGGTTGAAGCTCGCACAGAGCTTGAGCGGGTTGTGCGCCATTCGCATCAGGTACAAGAGGGGTTGGAGCAACTCTTTCAGGCTGACCAAGTCAAGCGACGTCAGATTGAGGAGATGAGTCAGCAGCTTTCTGAGTTGCAGAGAGAGCAAAATGAAGCTGGTCCGCAGCGTGTTGAGGCATTGGAGCAAGAACTTGTCTCTGTTAAAAAGTATTTGTCAGAGAAATCTGCTGAGCTTGAGACGGTGTTATGCGAATTAGAGCGCTATTTTGTTCAAAGTCGTCAGCAACTGATCATGATCAATAAGTATGAAAAGTTGCAGGAGAAGACCGCAGCGATTTTACAATCCAATATTTTTGGCTGAGGAACTATATTTTCCCATAGTTTGTGGTAAAAATCGCAAAAAAAAACCGGCTTCAAGCCGGTGATTTTTTGTTTTTCTACACTGATCAAGCAGAGCCCACACCTGTGTAAGAGCCGTAGAAAAACAGGCCTACAACGAACAGAACTGCCATTCCACCTGCAGTGGCAACAAGCCATAGTGGTAGAACTCCTTCAGTCCATCGCGACTTCCAAGCAACTGCTGGACGTCCGTCAGGCAAACGATCGGGAATACGACCGTCGGGAAATTGGGATTTTTTTCCGCTCATCGAAATACCCTCAGTTGAAGAAGTAGCTGGACATGAGCACGCCGGTCACAAAGACAAAAAGCAGACCTAAATAAAGGCTGGTGCGGTTGAGCTCAACCGGGAGGTTGTTGGGATTGGGATTGCGTTCCATGGATCGAGTCAGCGTCGGATGAATTGCATCGCGGCGAGAGCGCCAAGAAAGAACACCGTCGGGATTCCGAGGGTGTGCAATGCCAGCCACCTCACCGTGAAAATCGGATAGTTACGAGGTGTGGTGGCGACTGGAGGAGCTTGTGTCATGACTTATTTCAGGCGGATGTCGAGATCGGATTTGCCTTCGTAGCGCTGACTCACCACAGGGGCTTTGCTTTCAGAGGCTTGGAAGTAAGCATCGGGCCGTGGGGTCCCGAAGGCGTCGTAGGCCAGGCCGGTGGACACAAACAGGAATCCTGCCAGGAAGATGGAAGGGAGTGTTACGGCGTGGATCACCCAGTAACGGATGCTCGTGATGATTTCGAAGAACGGACGTTCTCCTGTTGAGCCGGCGGCCATGGCTTTGGGCGTATCAAGATAGTGATCTTAGGAGGTGACTCTGGTGTGCCGAGGCTTAGGCAGGGCCTCAGTTACACAGCGTTGCCCACCCACCTCAGCAGGTTGCCCCGCTCTCCCAGCACAAAAGCGTGCTCCCCATCGAAAACCATGCGGGTGAAGTTGCTCGGTTGACGGTCGCCGACGGGGTCGTTCTCCCAGCTGTAGCCACCGTCCCGGCTCACCAGAAGGGTGCCGTTTCCGCCCCCGGCCCAAATGGCGCCATTGTCGTCCCAGGCCAGATCCATGTAGCCGTAGCCATTGGTGATCGGGATGATGGCTTTGCTCCAGCTGTCGAAATTTCCAGGCTCCTCGTTGAGACGGATCTGTGCACCGCGAGCGACCATCCAGAGATTGCCATCGGGTTGGAAGCCGATGCTTTGTAGCCGCTGGCTGCTCACCCGCTGGTGGACTCGCCAGACGGAATCTCCCGGTTGCCATGTGGCATAAAAGTTGCCGAGGCCACTCACGCTTACGTAACTGCCATTAGCGCTTCGTCGCAGATCGCGGACGGCGCCCGCGGCATCGGTCACCTTGGCTTCCCAGCTGCTGCCGTTGTTATGGGTCTCATAGACCGCACCGACGTTTGTGGCGAGCTCTGCGGAATGACTGCCTAATGCAGTGATCAGATAGGGCTCGCCTGGCAATTTTGTGTCAAGAAATAGTCGAGTCCAGTTTTGGCCGCCGTCTTCGCTGTGCATGAGCAACCCAGGCTGTCCGGCGATCCAACCTTCATCGCCATTGAAGTCGATGCTGATCAGCCGGAAGTTTTCTTCGTCGGGCAGGTCAAGGCTGCGTTCATTCCAGTGAGCCCCGCCATCGTTTGTTTCCCGGATCATCCGGTTGCTGCCCACCAGATAGCCGTGGCGTGTGTCGGTGAAGGCCACATCCAGCGGATTCGCCTGGGTGTCGAGATCCATGGCCTGCCATGGGCTTGTGGTGGCCGTCGGTACGTGCGTGGTGACGCAGCCGCTGAGGGTGATTCCCAGCACCAGCACCAGCAGAAGCTGGGTTGCTGAGTTCAAAAGTCGTTTCATGGGTTGGTCTCAGCGCAGGGAATAAAGGGACAGGAAAAAGGCGAAGCCGAGAGCAAGGCTGCCGAAGATCAGAACATTCTTCTGCCCTGGCGTCATCCGGTTCACCCCAAGGCCGAAATCAAGGTTCTCGTCGAAGCCGCTGGCTTTGGCGCGCGGGCCGATGTCTCGGAAAGCGGCCACCTTGCTTCTGCATACAGGACAGCGGAATGCCAGCGCGTCGAGATCCTCGAAGGCGGTGCCGGGTTCAATCTCGAACTTCTTGACACCTTCATCCGGGTCGTAGACGTAGCCGCAACTGCGACATTCGAAACGGTGGGTCCGTGGGTCGCTCTCCGGAGCAGTTTCAACCGCTGGCTCCACCGCTTCGGTGGCTACGACCGGCTGGACGGACTGTTGTTCGTCGCTCACCGCTGTGTTGCTGGGCGAATTGACTCTATCGACGACAACTCCAGGCGGTGAATGCCAGACTGAACCGGACTACGGGGACCTCCATGTTTGCCCTGCACGGCTACGACGCCTTCCTGGGGTTTCTGCTGATCGCGGCCGCAGTACCAGCTTTGGCGCTGATCACCAATAAGTTGGTGGCGCCAAAAAGTCGCGCCGGTGAGCGTCAGCTCACCTACGAATCCGGCATGGAACCCATTGGCGGGGCCTGGATTCAGTTCAACATCCGCTATTACATGTTCGCGTTGGTCTTCGTCATTTTTGACGTCGAGACCGTGTTCCTTTATCCCTGGGCTGTGGCGTTTAACCGCCTTGGATTATTGGCCTTCATTGAAGCCCTCATTTTTATTTCGATTTTATTGGTCGCCTTGGCCTTTGCCTGGCGCAAAGGCGCCCTTGAGTGGAGCTAGTCATGTCAGAGAACACATCCCCTTCCATCTCCGCTGTTCGCGACCTGCGCGAAGCCAGCTGTGGTCCTATTGGTGCCCCGACGGTAACCAATGATCTCAGCGAAAACGTCATCCTCACCAGCCTGGATGACCTGCACAACTGGGCCCGTCTCAGTAGTCTCTGGCCCCTCCTTTACGGCACGGCGTGCTGCTTCATCGAGTTCGCGGCATTGCTTGGCTCCCGTTTCGACTTTGACCGCTTTGGTCTGGTGCCCCGCAGTTCCCCGCGTCAGGCCGACCTTTTAATTGTGGCCGGCACGGTCACCATGAAGATGGCTCCGGCTTTGGTGCGGCTCTATGAGCAGATGCCAGAGCCGAAGTACGTGATTGCAATGGGTGCCTGCACCATCACCGGTGGCATGTTCAGCGCTGATTCCACCACCGCAGTGCGCGGTGTTGACAAGCTGATCCCGGTTGATCTCTATCTGCCGGGCTGCCCGCCTCGCCCTGAAGCCATCTTTGACGCCGTGATCAAGTTGCGAAAGAAAGTGGGTGACGAGTCTCTCGCTGAGCGCAGTAAACATCAGCAGACCCACCGCTACATGACGGTGCCCCATCAGATGAAGCGGGTGAAGCCTCAGGTGACTGGAGCCTACTTGCGCGCTGAAACCCAGAAAGCTGCCCTGGCTGAAGCTCCAGCCGGGCAGACTTTGACCACTGATGCCGCCGTGCTCACCACCGCAGCTGAACTCGTCGAGTCATGAGCGAAACCCCTTCCAAGAAACCTGCCGCCTCCGATGAAGCTGGTGCGGTTCTTGCTACCGAACCTGGTCCGGTGAGCCAATGGCTTAATAAACAAAGCTTCGATCACGACATCCTGGAACCCGATCATCTCGGCGTCGAGCAGATAGGTATTGAATCTGACGTGCTTCCGATGATTGTCGCGGCTCTCAAGAGCAACGGTTTTGATTACCTGCAGTGCCAAGGGGGCTACGACGAAGGCCCTGGTGAGCAGTTGGTTTGCTTCTATCACTTATTGGCGATGGCAGAACAGGTGGAGGCCATGGCGTCAGACCCTTCAGCCAAGCTGCGGGAAGTTCGGATCAAAGTCTTCCTCAGCCGCGAGGGCACCCCTTCGCTGCCTTCGATCTATGGCCTGTTCCGCGGTGCTGATTGGCAGGAACGTGAAACCTTCGACATGTACGGCATCCAATTTGAAGGCCACCCGCATCCCAAGCGGTTGCTGATGCCTGAGGATTGGAAAGGTTGGCCGTTGCGTAAGGACTACGTCCAGCCCGACTTCTACGAAATGCAGGACGCCTACTGAAGGCCTTTCACGAGGCGTTCTGGGAGCGGTGACTGCGGTAAAACCTCATCACCGCTAGAGCAAGACTGCGAGAATCGTGGCGCAGCGTTGCTGTTGGTCGGACCCCCTGCAGCGGTGCCTGGGTGATGTCGTAGCCATCGGAGCGAAGCCCTTCAGCATCGCAGCGAACTGGATCCGAGCCGCAGCTTTGGTAGTACCGAACCAGATTTGAACTAGGTAGCTCGTCCTGGGCCAGGACGGCATTGAAGAGTCTGGGTTCAATGCCAAGGCTGGCAAGTTGCGCTTCGATCGCTCGGATGTGACCGCGTACATCCAGCCCATCGGTCTCTCCGGGCTGAGTCATCAAGTTGCAGATGTAGAGCCGTGGTGCGCGGCTGCGTTTTATTGCACTCACCAGCTCCGGCACCAGAAGATTTGGGAGCAGAGATGTGTAAAGGCTGCCGGGCCCGAGCACGATCAGGTCGGCGTTGGCGATCGCCTCGAGCGCCCGAGGCAGGGCCGGAGGGCGTTCAGGAATGCAGCCCAGGCGAACGATGGGGCTGGGGGCATGGCCAATGTTGCTCTCACCTTCGATGCGTTGGCCGTTTTCAAGCTCGGCCCAGAGCCGCACATCCACATTGGTGGCTGGTACCACCTGACCTTGCACCGCCAGGACACGACTGGAGGCGGTGATGGCTGTTTCTAGATTGCCCGTAATGGCTGTCAGGGCCGAAAGAAACAGATTGCCGAAGCTGTGACCCTCTAGGCCGCTACCGGCCGAAAAGCGGTATTGGAACAGTCGAGTGAGCAGCGGTTCTTCGGTGGAGAGGGCGGCCAGACAGTTGCGGATGTCGCCCGGAGGCAGCACCCCAAGTTCCCGCCGCAGGACCCCGCTGCTGCCGCCGTCGTCAGCGACGGTGACGATGGCGGTGATGTGGCTGCTGTAACGCTTCAGCCCGCTCAGAAGGGTCGATAAGCCTGTTCCGCCGCCGATGGCCACGATGTTGGGACCTCGTCTCAAGCGGCTTTTGGCCCGTAGGGCATCCACCAGCACGGTGTCTTTGTCGGGGGCGAGAGCCTGTTGAATTGAACCGAAGCTGCGGCTCTGTCCCCAAAGCAACAGTCCGCTGCCGATCAGGACCACCAGGGGCCCGGTGATCTCCCGGGGCAACACGGTGGTAAGGGTGCTCAGCAGCCAGCTGAGTGTTTCCAGAATCCAGTAGATCGGTTTCAGATCGGCCCAGACGGCTGCCCCCAACAGCGCCATCAACAGGCCCAGGCCGGAGGTGAGTAGCCAGCGTTTGACCACCAGGCCGGGTTGCAGCCAGCGCATGGCCCGTTGGGATCGGGTCATCAGGTCCCGTCGCCGCCGATCGTGCGTCATCCGGGCTTGTCGTCTTCTTGTCGGGGGCTTTCGCGCCAAGGAACGGCTTGGTCCGCAAGTTCACCGAACTGTACGGAGCTTGTGGAAAGGCGGCAGGATGTCTGTGTTGTTGAGCCCAGATCGTGCCGCAGCTTCAATCCGTTGTGGAGATGCGGGACCTCACGATGCAGTGGGGACCTTGGCCGGTTCTCGATCGGGTCAACCTGACCCTGAGTGCTGGGGAGCGGTTGGCCGTGGTGGGCCCATCGGGGGCTGGCAAGTCAACGGTGTTGCGCCTGTTGGCAGGTTTGCAGTTGCCCACCAGCGGAGAGCTCCGCTTGTTCGACCAACCACAGTCCTACCTGCGACTGGACCAGACCGATCCGCCTGACGTGAGGTTGGTGTTCCAGAACCCTGCTCTGCTGGCATCGCTCACCGTTGAGGAGAACGTCGGATTCCTGTTGCGCGAACGGGCGCAGCTGTCTCGGCGGGAGATTCGTGATCGTGTGAATGCCTGCCTGGACGCCGTCGGGCTTTACGACGTGGGCCATCTCTATGCCGGGGAATTGAGTGGTGGAATGCAGAAGCGGGTGAGCTTTGCCCGTGCCCTGATCGATGATCCCCAACGGAGTGATCAATCTATGCCTTTGTTGCTGTATGACGAGCCCACCGCTGGGCTCGACCCCGTGGCCTGCACGCGGATTGAGGATCTGATTGTCAAGACCACCACCGTGGCGCAGGGATGTTCGGTGGTGGTGAGTCATGTGCGCAGCACGATTGAACGGTCTGCGGAACGTGTGGTGATGCTCTACGACGGCCAGTTCCAGTGGGAAGGTCCCGTCGACGCATTCCGCACCACAGACAACCCCTATGTCGTTCAGTTCAGGACGGGTAGCCTGCGCGGACCGATGCAACCGGCGGAGCACTGACCACTATGCGACGCAGCATTCGTGATGCCATCGTCGGATTCACAGTCATCGGCGGCATCGTCGGATTTGCTTCCACGGCTCTGTGGCTCCGAGGGGTCCGTCTGGGGGCCAGCCACTGGACCCTGACCGCCCGTTTCAATGACGCCGCGGGTCTGGCAGAGCGCTCACCCGTGACATACCGAGGCATCCTGGTGGGTTCGGTGAGCTCCATTGCTGTCACGTCCGAGGCGGTGGTGGCTGAGCTCGAAATCAACAATGGTGATCTGCGCCTGCCTCTGCCTGTTTCGGCCACTGTGGGGGCTGGTTCATTGCTGGGGGGCGACGCCACGGTGGCACTGGTCAGCCGCGGCACCCCACTTCCCCAGGACGCACCCTTGCCTCGAGGTGCCGATTGCCAGCCAACACGACAGCTCTGCAACGGTGGAACTGTTGTGGGACGAGAGGCCCCCAGCCTCTCCACCGTGACCGCAACCATGCAGGAGCTGCTGGCACAGGTTCAGGACGAACGGGTGATCCCCAATGTGGCTGCCTCACTCGAGCAGATTGAGGCCACTACCAAGGAATTCGAGGCGCTGACTATGCAGTTGCAGGATGAGTTGGCAAAGGCCGCACCCGTGATGCGCAATCTGGAGGCGGCGACGGCTCACATGAACAACATCGTGTCATCGCTCGACAACCCCCAGACAGTGAGTGAGCTCAAGCAGACGGCCGCCAATGCCGCAAAGCTCACCGCCAAGATTGATGCTGTAGGTGGCGATGTGGCTCAACTCACGGGGGATACTGCGTTCATGGAGGGCGTGCGCAATGTCACCATCGGTTTGGGCGAGTTGTTTGCTGAGATCTATCCGGCCCAGATCGGCCAATAGGCGCGACATTTAGCCTCCAAATACACGATTTCGTTTCGATCGTCCTTTTTAGATGCTGCTGATGGCGTCCATCGCAACCGCTGCTATCGCCTGATCGCTGGCTTTGGGCAGTTGCACGTATTTGCCGCCTGCGGCTTCGGCGAGGTCTTTGCCCATACCGCTGCCGATGAACTTGCGCTCGGTGTCGATCACCAGCAGCTTGATCCCGAGCATCCGGTAGCGGCCGGCTACATCCAGCACCTCCTGTTTGAGATCGGGTTTCTCTTCGCCTACCAGTTCCGGTCGGCCCAGGGAGGTGCTCAGGGGGACATTGCCGCGACCGTCTGTGATGGCGACTACCACCACCTGGCCGAGATCCCCCGTTGCAAGCGCATTTGCGCCGACGCGTGCGGCTTGGGTGAGGCCATGGGCAAGGGGTGAACCACCCCCGCAGGGCATCGATTCTAGCCGGCGGCGGGCTGCTGTGATCGAGCGTGTGGGGGGGAGCAGCACATCGGCCTGATCGCCGCGGAAGGGGATCAGAGCCACTTCGTCACGGTTTTCGTAGGCCTCGGTGAGCAGTCGGATCACGGCACCTTTGGCGCTCTGCATTCGATTCAGGGCCATCGAGCCGCTGGCATCCACGAGGAACACCACCAGGGCACCGGCCTTGCGCTGCAGCAACTTGGCCCGCAGATCGCCTTCCTCCACGATCACAGAGCGGCCCGGTTCCCTCTCTCGGCGGATCTTCTGGTAGGGCGCCGCCGCCCGCAAGGTGGCGTCCACGGCGATCCGGCGCACCGGACCTCGGGGCAGAATTGGTTTCACATAGCGGCCACGGCTGTCGCTCAGCACCACCGAACGGCTGCCGCTGTTGCCGCTCTTGGCCTTGGCGGCGTTGAAGAGCAGCAGATCAGGGTCCACCTCGATCGCTTCGGGGTCGAGCATGAACTCTTCGGGCACTGCAGGTGGAGCTTGATCCTCCTCGCCGTCACTCTCGTCATCGTCGCTGTTGTCTTCAGGAGTGTCGTTCTGTTCGTCGTCGGATCCTTCCGGGGGTGGGGGTGGATTTTCCTGTTGCTCATCTCCCTGGTCCTGGGGCGGTGGTGGCGGCTCCTGGTCTTGCGGCGGAGGTGGTTCCATTTGTTGGTCCGGTGGCGGCATCTGGGAAGCGCGCGGCGCGATCACCAAAGCAACGGCCACTTGAAGGTCGTCGGCCTCTACCTGATCCCGGCCGCTAAGGGCGGCATGGGCCTTGGCCACCCGAACTGCGTAGAGCTCAGACCGATGGCCTTCTACTCTGCCGCGGATAGCTTCAGTCACTAAGTATTCGATCTGCTCGCCGCTGATCTGCACATCCGGAAGCCACTGGCGGGCAAGCAGCAGCTGAGTGGCCAGGGCATCCGTTTCTTCGCCCCACTTTTCTGCAAAGCTGCGGCTGCATTGGCCATGACTGATCACCGCATTGGTGATTTCCACTCGCTGCTCGGTGCTCACCAGCTGATTGGCTGAGAGCACGATGGCGAAACGATCCAGCAGGTGATCGCGGACGTTGCCCTCTTCTGGGTTGTAGGTGGCAATCAGCAGAGGCCGGCAGGGGTGGCTGAGGCTGAGGCCCTCTCGTTCCACGCGGTTCTCCCCGCTGCCAACGGCCGCCAGCATCAAGTTGACGATGCCGTCATCCAGAAGATTGAGCTCGTCGACGTAGAGAACTCCACGGTGGGCATCTGCAAGCAGGCCGGGCTGAAAGACTGCGTTGCCGCTGGAGAGCGAGGCGGCGACATCAACGGCACCCACCAGCCGGTCCTCAGTAATTCCCAGGGGAATCTGAACGAAGGGGGCGGGAATGACAATGGACGGTGCTTCACCATTGATGCTTTCCCTGGTGGCGTCGTCCCATTCGTCCGGGTTGTGTGGATCGAGATTTCGCCCCACTCCAACTTCTGAGTCAAGAACGTCGATCGGGGGCAGCAGGGCATGAAGGCCCCGAGCCAAAACTGATTTGCCGGTGCCTCGCCCACCAGCAATGACCACGCCCCCCAAGCCCGGGTCGACCGCCGCCAGCAACAGAGCAACCTTGATGATCCCATGACCGGTTATGGCTGCCAACGGAAAGGCGCGGGTCGCCTGGTCGTCTTTGATTGCTACACCACTTGCAACCATGGAGGCGTTCAACCTGCTTTGGGGGCAGTCTTGCGGATCGCGCCAGGCTTTTGATCCATTGAGGTGGCATTCAAGCGGCCTTGTTTATGCAACTGAGCCTCGAGGCACTCGGTAACCAGTGTGTTGAAGACCAACTTGAGTTGCTGTTGCTCAAGCTCGGGATCTGAAAAGTCGGTATTTGATGGCTCGAGTTGTTCAAGGATCGCTTTTAATCCATTGTTAAATCTTGGAGGTAACTTGAGCTCGAGATGTTCTCGAATGAAGAACGAAATCGCTTCCGAGGGTGATGACGAGGAGTTGGTAAGCAGCGCCATCTTGGTGAGGGTTTTTGCTATCGACTCATAAGCCTTGGTGGCAGTATCTTTGTTTTCTGAGTCAGTTAACTTTTTCCAGGATTGGATGGCTTCATGCTCTCGTTCGAGTGCGGCGAGTGATTCTCCCCTTAATTGCAGGGAAGCGCCATCGCCCGGGTAGTAATCAAGAATTGAATTCGCAAGCCATAGAGATATTTCTGGACTTTCGTCGAGGCAGCTGGTGGCCTCATTGAAAATTAAAGATTTGATTTCCGTTTCCGTGTAAGCGCTTATGTCTTCAGACATGCGTTGAGTATCGATCGAACTAGCAGATGTGACTATTCTTGTCTGCACAATGAGGAAAAATGTCTTTCGAGAATTGTAATAATCTGCTTCGCTATTGAGTTTATCTTTGTACTCTTTAATTCGATCTTTGATTTCCGGGTTTTTGATTCCCTGATTGAGGTCTTCTAATAGTTCAAGGGCCGTTAAGTGTTGCCCCATCATGCCTAGGGATAGAGCTTTATCAAGAACGAGTAGGGGCGATTCCAGTCCTGCCCTTAGGCTTTGTTCAGTAAGATCGAAGGAGAGCTTTGGAAGGTCGGCGGAGCGTGCCAAAGCAGCTTCCTCACAAATTAAAGGGGTGACATCAACTTCGGTAGACCAATCTTTAAGCTTTGGTAGGTTGTTGAGCGTTTGTCGGTACTTTTTGGCTCTAGCGTGAAGGTTATTGATCAGGTGCTTTGTTGATTTAATTCTTTCGAGCTCAATTCTTTGTGTAGTTTCCAGATGTTGTTGGGCTGCAGCTGCAAGTTTTGGCTTGTTTTTAAGCTCGCTTAGGCGACGCCAGATCGTATTGGCTTCCTCGTAGCGTTTGACTTGTGAAAGCAGACAAGCCTTCTTGAATAGAATTTGATTGGTCGCATTTCCATTGTCAATGTTTGCATCAATAACCTTGAGGGCTCTTTTGAACTTTTTTTCTGATATTAGTTGGCTAACTTCCTCAAGAGCAAGGCGCTCAGATTCTTTTTTGCGATTTGAATTTGTTTTATTGCCATTGAGGAAAGGGTTGTGTTTGCGAATTTGTTCGAAAAACATCCTTTTTGTCCTCGTAAACCCTTCAAATCTCAGCGATCATTGCATGGGCAGCTTCTTAGTGTCGATGCCTGTGTCTTCACGACGTTTGCAATGGCACCGTTCCCCTTGGAAACAACGCTTGCCATTGGGCTCGGGGCCAATCTGAGCAGTCTCCATGGGCCTCCGGAATCCACCCTGCGTTGGATCTTGCCCTGCCTGATTGATCTGCTTGTGGAGTGGGGCGATGCCGATGCTCGGGATGTCCGTTGTTCTTCGTTTCTGAAGACTCAGCCGCTCGGAGGACCGCCAGGCCAAGATGAGTACTGCAATGCTGTTCTTCTGATCCCGCGCGTGCAGCGGCCGATGTCTGAAGTGGCGGCACTCGAGCTGCTGGAGCACATGCAGCGTTTGGAACAGAGCTGCGGCCGCGATCGTCAGCGAGAGCAGCGCTGGGGACCGCGCACGTTGGATCTCGACATTTTGTTTTGGGGAGATTTGCGGATGGAGCACCCTCGGTTGCTGCTGCCCCATCCCCGATTGCACCTCAGGACGTTTGTCCTGGAGCCTTTGCTAGAGGCAATGCAAGGGTCGGCTCCACCACGATCACCTGATCAGCCAGGGCCAGAAGCTCTGGGTCGTGGCTGCTGATAAGCATCAGCCGCTGTTGCGCCCGCTCCTGAATCACGGAGCGGACCTGCTCGGCGCCGGTTGCATCGAGAAAGGCGGTGGGTTCATCGAGTACCTCCAGCGGTTGGTCCCGCAACCAGGCACGTAGCAGACCCATTCTATGAATTTCTCCTCCAGAGAAGGGATTCTGCGCGAGTGCCAGCGGTGCATCCAGACCGCCTGGGCGTTCCAGCAGGTGGGTCAGCCCCAGTCGCTGCAGCCAGACTTCGATGATCTGCTGCGGTCGCCCGGCTCCTAAGAGCAGGTTGTCGCGCAGGCTCGCCTCAAACAGCACAGCGTTCTGGGGGGCGTAAGCGATCAGCTGGTGCATCTGCCGAGCGCCGGCTAGTCCGCTGAGCAGCCATGCCTCCCCATGGCTGCTCAGCTCCCAATGGCTGTCTTCTTCGAGGAGCAAACCGCAGATACGATCGAGCAGGGTTGTCTTTCCGCTGCCGGACGGTCCGGTTATGGCGACCAGTCTCTTGGCGCGCAGCGAGAGGGCCTCCAGGCTTCGTGATCCATCATCACGACGACTCCAACGCAACTCACTCCATCGTTGACGGGTGAGCCTGGTAAGCAAGTCCTTATTGATGGTTAGATCACTGGTTTCGTCCTGGCGGGGGATCAGTTGCCCGCGCCGTTGCCGCAGCGCTTCATAGCCAGGCAGGTTGCCAAGGCAGAGCCGGCGTGCCTGCACCACTGTGCTCAAGGATGAACTGGCCCGATAGGCCAGCACCAGGGTGGTGGTAAGGACTTCGGCGGTCAGGGTTTCACTCTGCAGCAGCATCCAAAGACCGGCGACGGCCACTACCAGGGTGTCTCGCCAGGCGTTGAAACTGGCCCGGCGGCGTACCCGTTCGCGTAGCAGCCAGCGACCTTCAGCGGTTTCCTTGGCGAAGCGCTTCAGCAGCCAGGCCTCAGCAGTCGCCGCACGCAGGGCTTTGAGGCCATGGAGACCATCGCCAACGGTGCGTTGCAGGGCTGCATTGAGGCGGCTCTGGATCCGGCCAAGCCCCCAACTGCCCGAGCGCTGCAGCAAGGCCGCTGCAGTGGTGGCCAACAGGGCCAGCAAGAGCGGCCAGGCCTTGGCTTGGCCGACCAGCACCACGCTGGTGAGGTAAATCGCCATGGCCAGCAGTGACTGTCCCATGCGCACCGCCTGATCCAGGCTCAGCGCCGTGCGGTTGATGTCGGCCATCAAGAGGGCGAGCAGCTCGCCGCGCCCCAGCCTGTCGAGTTGGGCCGACGAGGCTTTGAACACCTGATGCAGCAGCTGTTGCCGCAGCCGATCGGTGAAGCCGGAGCGCAGTCGCTCCCGGTTGATGTCGACCTGGGCCTGAATCAGACCACGTAGCAGGATTGAGCCCACCAGCAGCCCGAGGCTGGCGGCAATGGGAATTCCGCCGATCAAGGGGCCGGCGTCCGCTCTGGAACCTGACCCCAGCAGCAGGGTGACTGCAAGGCCTAGCCCGGCGATGTCAAGCAGGCTGTTGAGAGTGCTCAACCCGCTTAGCAGGGCTAGATGAAGGCATCCCGCTTCTAGAGCCAATGCCTTGAGCAACTGGACCTGGCGCCGACGAGGCAGTGGGTGCTGGCCTGTTTCGTTCAAGGCAGATGACACAGTGGCTTGGTTTAACAGCCATGCTGGGCCCCAGCAATGACCGTGAGCCATGGCGCCTTTGCCGTCGCCGGAACCGTTCGAGCTGCTTGACACCGTTGAGGCGGTGGACGTGGGCAAGCTCCGTTTTGAGCGCAACCGGATCAAGTTGCCCATGGGGGTTGAGGCCACCTTCGGGATGATTCGTCATCCTGGAGCTTCTCTCGCGGTGCCGATTTCGGATAATGGCCAGGTGGTGCTGCTGCGCCAGTACCGCTTCGCAGTGCAGGCCCGTCTGCTCGAGTTCCCCGCCGGCACCTTGGAAGAAGGGGAAGAACCCCTTGAGTCGATGAAGCGCGAGCTAGGGGAAGAAGCTGGTTACTGCGCAGCGAAGTGGGATGTGCTGGGGCCGATGCTCCCTTGCCCGGGCTACTCCGACGAGGTCATCCATTGCTTCCTGGCTCGGGAGCTCACACCCCTGGAGAACCCGCCAGCCGGCGACGACGACGAAGACCTTGAGGTGGTGCTGATGAGCCCATTGCAGCTGGACGCAGCGCTGGCATCGGGCGATGAATGGCTCGATGGCAAAAGCGTCACTGCCTGGTTTCGTGCCAAGCAGCTACTCGGCCTCTGATGACATCCTCTCGCGTTCTCTTTTGGCACCGCCGCGATCTGCGCCTGGCGGACAACTTGGGGATAGCAGCTGCTAGGGAGATAAGTCCAGCGGTGACGGGGGTGTATGTGCTCGATCCGCAGGTGATTAACCCCCCTGAGCATTTGGTGCCAATGGCGCCGGCTCGGCTTTGGTTCCTGATCGAGAGCTTGGTTGAACTGCAGCAGCGCTGGCGGGATGCCGGGAGTCGTTTGCTGATCATCGAGGGCGACCCTCTGGTTGCGCTGCCGCAGCTGGCCCAGCAGATCGGTGCTGAAGCTGTGGTCTGGAACCGCGATGTGGAGCCCTATTCCCGAGAGCGTGACCGACAGGTGGCCAAAAAGCTGCAGGCGGATGGCCGCAAGTTGTTGGTGGATTGGGATCAGCTGTTGATCGCTCCGGAGCTGCTCAAGACCGGCAGTGGAGATCCTTACCGCGTTTACGGACCTTTCCTGCGCAATTGGCGTGGTCAGGTGCTGGCCAAGCCGCCTAGCACAGTTGCCGCTCCCCCCGGTCTGGTGGATCTGGACCCCGCTCAAGTTCCGGCGGGAGATCCCTTGGTTGCACTGCGGGAAACTCATGGTTTCAAGGGCACCGAGATTTGCCCCTGTCGTCCCGGCGAGGCGGCAGCCTTGGAACAGCTCATCCGCTTCTGCGATGGAGCCCTTTTTGGCTATGAACCGGATCGCAATTTCCCCGGCACCGCTGGCACCTCATATCTGAGTGCGGCCCTGAGTGTGGGCACCCTTGGACCCCGCCAGGCCTGGTGTTCGGCCCAGGCGGCCCGGGAGCAGGCCCGAAGCTTGGAGCAATTGCATGCCATCGCTGTGTGGGAACAGGAGCTGGGCTGGCGCGAGTTCTACCAGCAGGCCATGTTCCATTTTCCGGAACTGGCCGACGGTCCCTTCCGCGAGCAGTGGCGCCGTTTCCCTTGGGATAACAACGAGGACTGGTTCGACTTCTGGAAGGAGGGCCAGACCGGCATGCCGATCATCGATGCTGCCATGCGTCAGCTCAGCCAGAGCGGCTGGATGCACAACCGTTGCCGCATGATAGTGGCCTCTTATCTGGTTAAAGACCTGATATGCGACTGGCGCTGGGGCGAGCGTGCCTTCATGGAGCTGGAGGTGGACGGAGATTTGGCCGCCAACAACGGCGGCTGGCAATGGAGTGCCAGCAGCGGCATGGATCCCAAACCCCTGCGGATCTTCAACCCTGCGACCCAGGCCTCGAAGTTTGATTCAGCTGGCGACTACATCCGCCAGTGGGTGCCGGAGCTGCGTCATGTGAACACCAAGGATCTGCTCAGCGGTGAGATCGGAGCTCTTGAACGGCGTGACTATCCGGAACCGCTGGTCGATCACAAGAAGCAGCAGGCCAAGTTCAAGGCCCTTTACGCCACAATCCGATCCTGATCGCGCTGGTTGACTCGGCGGAACTGGGCCGCACCATTGGAGACGAGCACCTGACGCACCGTGTCGATCACCGCCTGTTGCTGGTCGTGCTTTAACTCGGGGAAGATCGGCAAGCTCAGCACCTGGCTGCAGAGCTGTTCAGTCACCGGTAGGGAACCCTGCTTCAAGCCGAGATGGGCGTAAGCCGGCTGCCGGTGGATCGGAATTGGGTAGTAGATGATCGTGCTCACCCCACGCTCCTGCAGGGTCTGCTTAATCCAGTCGCGGCAGCAGCTCTCCGGGATCCCGTGGCGAGCACTGGTGGTGGAGGGATTACAGCTGGCGTTGCAAAGCGGTTGGCCGGTGGGGCAACTTCTAATGCGTACGACGAACTGGTTCCAGCTGTGGCCATTTTCGGCCGTCGGCAGGCTGAGGCCATTGAGGTCGCACAGGGCATCCCGGTAACGCTCGGCAATAGCGGTTCGTTTGCTGATCCACTCCTCCAGCTTTGGTAGCTTCACGTTGAGCACTGCGGCCTGCATCGCATCAAGCCGGCTGTTGTACCCAAGGCTGGTGTGAAGGTAGCGCTCGGGCATGCCATGCACGGCAAGCTCTCGCATGACCTGGGCCAGTTCGGCATTGCTGGTGGTGACGGCACCACCGTCTCCCGCTGCTCCAAGGTTCTTGGTGGGGAAAAAGCTGAAGCAGCCCGCTTCACCGAAACTGCCGACGGACTTGCCATTCCAATGGGCTCCCGTTGCCTGGGCGCAGTCTTCGATCACCTTGAGCTGATGGCGCTCGGCAATAACCATCAGCCGCGTCATGTTCACCGCCCGCCCGAACAGGTGGACCGGCATCAGGGCCTTTGTGGCGGGGGTGATCGCGGCTTCGATTTGATTGAAATCGATGAGGTAGGTGCTGGGGTCGACATCCACGAACACCGGGGTGGCACCCACAGCGCTGATGGCCTCAGCGGTGGCGAAAAAACTGAACGAACAGGTGATCACCTCATCGCCGGCACCGATACCCAGGCCACGCAGGGCGAGAATCAGCGCATCGGTGCCGCTATTGCAGCCCACGGCGTGCTCGCACCCGACGTTGGTGGCAAAGGCCTCTTCGAATTGTTTGATCTGCGGTCCACCGATGTACTGACCGCTGCGCAGAACCTCGAGTACGGCCTCTTGGAGATCCACACCGAGATCATCGATCTGCTGGCTGAGGCTGAAGGGAGGTACCTGCATAAAGCAAAGCTTAAGTTGCCTAGCCGAACCACTCCGGTTCTTGTCCGGGGTTCCACTTCACATTGCAGCCCACCGAAGCGGTCTGTTCTGGGTTGACGGGGGATCCCTTCAGCACGGCATCGAGGGCGGCCCGCAGGTCACGACCGTCGAGGGGCTGATCGTTGCCGGGTCTGCTGCCATCTAACTGGCCGCGGTAGCGCAGAGTCTGAAGCCCTTCGCCATTGGGTGAAAACAGATAAAACTCTGGAGTGCAGGCGGCCCTAAGGGCTTGTGCCAGGGTTTGCTGCCTATCCAGCAGGTAGGGAAAGCTCCAGCCGTGGCGACGGGCCTGATCCGCCAGTTGTTCCAGACCGTCCTGGGGGTGGGTGATCAGGCTGTTGCTGCTCACACCGACCAAGTGCACACCATCGCTGAAATCGTGATCCAGCCGGGTGAGCTCTGGCTCCACGTGTTTCACGAACGGGCAATGGGCACACAGCACCATCAACAGCACTGGACGGTCGACCAGCGATTGGCTGTTCAGGCGGCCTCCCGTGACCTGGGGCAGATCAAAACGCGGCATGTACGTACCAAGCGCCAGCATCGTGGACGGTGTCAGGGCCATGACGCGCAGGCAGATAGGGCAAATCTCATCCAGGATGGCCACCTCCGGTGGTGATGGATGCCGCGTCAGCGTCTGCTTTGGGGAGTTGCGCTGTTGTTGGTAGCTTGCGGTGCCCCGAAGGAACCGCCCAGCTGGAGGTTGTTCCCCCTGCAGCGCTTCACTCCCCATGACGGGGTGGCTGTGGTCAACCAGCCCGATGGCTATGGGCTCCATATCTTTATCGAAACTGACACCAGCTTTCCGGGGGTGTGTAGTCCCCGTTGGCTTCCAGACCCAGCCCGCCTGTTCAATGGCAATGGATCCACACCGTTCAGTTCCGGGCTGGCCACCCGTCGGGAGTTTTTCGAAGCGGTGGCTCGGCGTGATGTGCGTGCTCTGTTGGAGAAGGAACTCAAGGCCCTCTGCCAGGCCCGTGCACCGGAAGACCGCTGGCAGTGGACCGAGCCGCCGCTGAAAGAAGACCAGGTCATTCCCGTGAAGTTGCCCGCTCTCGAGGAAGAGGACCTGCTCACTAATCCTGTGGAGGAACTGAAGCGGGACCGGCAGCTGCTAAGGGATTAGCAGGCTGGCGAGTAGCCCTTCCACACCACCGCTTCGGCTTCACGCCAGTAGCGGCTGAACCGCCCCAGCCGAGGTGGCCTTGGCAGCTCCACGAATGCCTCTGGATCCAGGAGGCCCAGAGGCAGTTCTGCATCGATGGCCTCGCCAATGCGCTTCAGGCGGGGATCCACCGCGCTGCTGCTCACAACGCCATCGGCCTGATGGCGACGGGCAAAAGCAAGCACCTCAGCGGCCACATCTCCCTTGCGCAGGGTGAGGGGAAGGTTGAGGGCATTTTCGTAGAGGAAGCCAAGGCGTTTGCGGCTGATTTTTGCGTCTTGGATCCATCGGGTGTCAAACACGAACACCGCTGGGGCCTCGGGCCAAGCTTGCAGTGCCGGGTTGTTGGCACCGAGAGCTTCCTCGTGAATCCAGAGGATGGGGCGTTGAAAGGTCATGGGGGAATGGGAATCTCCTGCTTATCGCTTGGGACGGGCCAGGGCGGCACTGGCGCCCCCGCTGCTCCGGCTTTGGCGGTTGCGTTGCTGGTTTCGGCTCTTGCCGCTGTCCGGAATGGTTGGTATCGGGGTGAACAGCTGGTTCTCCAGTTGCTCATAGCTGCCCTCGAACGGGCAGCTTTTGGCACAGGGGCAGCCGTCGCAGTAACTCCCGTCGCTGTAGCGCTCTAGGTTGCCGCGGTTGAAGAAGTACGGCTTGTGGCTGAAAGTGCTGGCCACCCACTGCCAGCTCAGGTGGTTGCTGGCCGGATCGCCATCCAGCAGGTGCTGCATGAACCAGTCGGCACCGGCTTTCCAGTGCACCCGCCGCCAATGCACGAGCCAGGCGGCCATCCACATGCGGGCGTGGTTGTGCAGCCAGCCGGTGGTTATGAGTTGATCGCGGAAGCCATCCATGCAGGCCAGTCCTGTGGTCCCATCGCGCACATCGGTCGGTAGCTCACGGGAATAGGCACCAGCGTCATGGCCCGTCTTGAACGGTTCCTGATCGTTGTTGATGCCGTCACCCAGATCGAGCCACATCCGTTGCCAGAAGTCGCGCCAACCGAGCTCGTTGATCAACTTTCCGCCTTCATCGCGGTTGCGAATCCGTGCAAAGACCGAATCGCGAACCTCCGCCAGGGTCAGCACGCCGTGGCGGATGTAGGGCGACAGCCCGGTGACCGCGCCCTTGAGGTTGTTGCGGCTTTTGGCGTAGCGCCTTGCATCAATGCGTCGCAACTTCTCATCAGCCGCTTCTCGACCACCGCGGATTGGGCTGAGCTCCCCTTCAGCCTCCGGGAACTCCTGTGCCAACAGGGTGTTTAAGGCATCGCGGGACGCGAATTGACGTGGCAGGTCGCCGTTGATGGAAGGTGGTGCAGCGCTGGGCAACGGCCTTTATCAGCAAAGGAGCGGTGATCTTGGCGGGGGATGGGGGAGAATCGCGCGAATTCAACCCGTTCCGGTCTGTCCAGATGCTGCTTGATCTCACCGGCAAGAAGATTCTCGTCACCGGCATCGCCAACAACCGTTCGATCGCTTGGGGCATTGCCCAGCAGCTGAAAGCGGCCGGTGCCGAACTCGGCATCACCTACCTGCCGGATGAGAAGGGCCGCTTTGAGGCCAAGGTGCGCGAACTCACTGCTCCCCTGGAGCCCAGCCTGTTCCTGCCTCTGAATGTGCAGGACGCCGATCAGATGGCTGAGGTTTTTAGCGAGATCAAGGAGAAGTGGGGTGTTCTTGATGGTCTGGTGCACTGCCTGGCCTTCGCCGGCAAGGAAGAGCTGATTGGTGACTACAGCGCCACCACTGCTGAAGGCTTTGCCCGTTCCCTCGACATCAGTGCTTATTCCTTGGCCCCCCTCTGTGCCCATGCCAAACCACTGTTCAGTGAGAAAGCCGGCGTTATCACCCTCTCTTACCTCGGCGCTGAGCGGGCTATTCCCAACTACAACGTAATGGGTGTTGCGAAGGCGGCTCTGGAGGCTTCCGTTCGCTATCTGGCTGCAGAGCTGGGTCCGGAGAAGCAGGTGCGCGTCAACGCCATCAGTGCGGGCCCAATCCGCACTCTGGCCAGCTCCGCCATCGGCGGCATCCTTGAGATGATTCACAACGTTGAGGAGAAGGCTCCTCTGCGCCGCACCGTCACCCAGATGGAGGTGGGCGGTACCGCTGCATTCCTGCTCAGCGATCTGGCCAGCGGTATCTCTGGACAGACCATTTACGTGGATGCTGGCTACTGCGTCACTGGGATGTGATCCAGACCCACGGCCCTAAGGACATTCTGACGCTGGCTTGGTGGTTGATCAGCCATGAGCGGCGTGCTCTTGTGATTGCCACCTGTTTTACTGGGTCAGACTTCCCTTAAACGCCAGCATCTCTTCCGTGTTGCTCCCGGAAGTCCTCAGCAGGTTCAGGACTTTTTTGGCAGTTTTTTTCAGGGATTTCGTTTCAGCCAGGCTTACAGCAGATGGTGGGAAGCCCGCATCCTTTGGGGCATTGTGGTGAATGAGAGCCGCAACTGGCTTCACACCCTGATCAAAGTGCTCCCGCGTCAAGCCTCAATTGGAATGCGTCACCGTCTGCTCGAGGTGTGGGTGCTGTTGGTCTGATGCGTGAATGCAAGCCTCCGTGCTTGCGATGGACAGCATGTGCGGCTGCAAAGCGCTGTACAGGAACTGGCTTCGTCTCTGAGCATGTCTGAGCCATCGGTGCAGCAAGTCAAACAAGCACTGGCTCAACGGCAGCGGAATCTTGTGGAGCAAGATCTGGTCGACACCTATCAGCGGTCTGATCTCAATCACGTTCAGCAGCAGCTGACCCGGGCCATCGGTGGTATCAAAAGAATTCGAAGTAAGCCCCTGCCCGTCTCATCCACTATTTGCATTCCATCTCTGAGCTGGGTGTATGGCTATTTGGTGTTTCTCAAGCTCGATTCCGTCGGACTGTGACTGTTCAGTGCGGCCGTTGTGGGCTGGTTGGCCTTTCTGTTCTTGCTAATTGCTGAGAGAATCAGTTTCTTTTTGGAACATCCATTCCGAGATTCCAGGTTCGCTCTCCGTCTTGATCAAATCTGCCGCCTGGTGACAGCCAATTTGCTTGAAGCAGTGCACCCATTGGCTCGCTTGGATCGACTCCCCTCTGCTTTTGTCGTTACTTGAAACACAAATGGCCTGGCAGGCGACCTGTGCTTCGCGATGATCAAAGCTGTGAATGACGTCATCGGAGTCTTCGACATGCGCTGTGGAACCGTTCATCGGGTGACCGGCGAAACCGATGTGAAGGTGCGCCTGGATCTGGACGGCTCCGGCCAGTGCCTGGCCAGCACAGGTGTGCCGTTTCTCAATCACATGCTTCATCAGATCAGCAGCCATGGCTTGATTGACCTGGAGATCAACGCGGTAGGAGATACCCACATCGATGATCACCACACCAATGAGGATGTGGGCATTGCCGTGGGGCAGGCTCTGTCCCAAGCCCTGGGCGACCGCCGCGGCATCCACCGTTTCGGTCATTTCGTGGCACCGCTGGATGAGGCCCTGGTGCAGGTGGCCCTGGATTGCTCCGGTCGCCCCCATCTCAGCTACAGCCTTGAGATTCCTAGCCAGAAGATCGGTAATTACGACACCGAGCTGGTGAAGGAGTTCTTCGTGGCTGTGGTGAACAACAGCGGCCTCACCCTTCATATTCGTCAGCTGGATGGCGTCAATTCCCACCACATCGTGGAGGCCTGCTTCAAGGCTTTTGCCAGGGCTCTGCGCATGGCCACTGAGGTGGATCCACGCCGCGCCGGTGCCATTCCCAGCAGCAAAGGGGTGCTGGAGCAGGCCGGCGCCAACTGAAGAAGGCCCGCGCTTCACAGTCCGTTACGAGAAGATAGTCGTATGTCGCTTTGCCTCCTGTGACCGTTGCTCCCGCCCGCAGCTATGACCGCAGCGACTGGGCTAGCGCCTTCGTGAATGTGGAGGAGGAACTTACTGACGTGGCGCTGACTCCCGTGCGTGGCACGGTGCCGACGAAGCTTCAGGGCACCTTCTACCGCAATGGCCCCGGATGTTTGGAGCGGGATGGGCATCGGGTCCATCACCCCTTCGATGGCGATGGCATGATCGCGGCGTTGCGTTTTGAGAACGGCAGCGTCTCCCTGAGCAACCGTTTCGTGCGTACCGAGGGTTGGCTTGCGGAGGAGAAGGCCGGCAAGGTTCTCTACCGGGGGGTGTTCGGCAGCCAGAAGCCCGGTGGTCGTCTGGCCAATGCTTTTGATCTGCGCTTGAAGAACATAGCTAACACCAACGTAGTGCGTCTTGGCGATCAGTTGCTAGCCCTCTGGGAAGCTGCGGAGCCCCATGCGCTCGATCCCCGCAGCCTGGAGACCCGCGGCCTCTCACGCCTTGATGGTGTGTTGAAAAAGGGCGAGGCCTTCAGTGCTCACCCGCGCTTCGACCCCGGCCACAACGGCCGGCCCTGCATGGTCACCTTTGGGGTCAAGACCGGGCCCCGCAGCACCATCCGTTTGATGGAGTTCGCCACCGATGGCTCTGACGCCGGAGCGTTGTTGCACGACCGCTCCGACAGCTTCCCCGGTTTCGCCTTCCTTCACGACTTCGCCATCACCCCCAATTGGGCGGTGTTCCTGCAGAACGCCATCGCCTTCAATCCCCTGCCGTTTGTTATTGGCGAAAAGGGTGCAGCCCAGTGCCTGGCATCTCAACCCGGTGGCAAAGGCCGTTTTTGGTTGATTCCCCGCGACTCCGGTCGCTTCGCTGGTCAGAAGCCCCGCATCCTTGAAGCTCCCGACGGCTTCGTCTTCCATCACCTCAACGCCTTTGAGGACAATGATCACGTTGTGGTGGAAAGCATCGTCTATGACGATTTCCCTTCGATCGGGCCTGACGACGACTTCGCTCAGGTGGATTTCGACACTGTGCCGGAGGGAATCTTGCACCGTTGCCGCCTCGATCTGAGCCGCGAATCGGTGCAGACCGAGCGAATTAGCGAGCGCACCTGCGAGTTCGCCATGGTCAACCCCGAGCGTCAGGGCCTCAGTGCCCGTTTCGCATGGATGGCGGTGGCTGAGCGGGAGACGGGCAATGATCCGCTGCAGGCCATCCAGAAGCTCGACCTTACCTCCGGAGCGACTCACACCTGGAGTGCGGCCCCCCGTGGTTTCGTGAGTGAGCCCTTGATGGTGCGTCGTCCTGATGCTGAATCCGAGGACGACGGCTGGGTGCTGGATCTGGTTTGGAACGGGGCCCGGGCTGCATCCGATCTGGTGATCCTCAACGCCCGTGATCTGACAGAGTTGGCGGTGCTGCAGCTGCCGTTGGCCGTTCCCCATGGCTTGCATGGGAGCTGGACTCCTCACAGCTAAACCCTTCCCGTTTCGCTTCCTTCCAGGCCAGCCGTGGCGCGCTCCAGAGGGTGGCCAGTACCAGGGGGGTGACCGGCACCGCTGTGATCACGATGAAAGCTTGCAGGGCATCGATGGAGGTGCTGTCCCCCAGACCCGTTCCGATGCGCAGCAGTACCAAGGTTAGGCTGCCGATCATTAAGGCCCAGAACAGGCGCAGCATGACGGGTGGCTCTGTGCGGCCGCTCACCACCATGGCCGCGGCGTAACTCATCGAGTCGGCGCTGGTGCACATGAACAGCACTACCAGCACCAGGCCGATCGGAATCATCAGGCCGGCCAGGGGCATCTGGCTGAGGATGGTCAGTAGCGCAGCGGCGGCGCCGTTCTGGGCGAGGGCTTCGCTGATGCCGCCCCTGGCCAATTCGAGATGCAATCCGGTGCCCCCAAGCAGGGTGAACCAAAAATTGGTCACGATCGGGCAGAGGATCGCCACCGCCAGCACCAGTTCACGGATGCTGCGACCGCGGCTGACGCCGGCGGTGAAGAGCCCCATCAGTGGGGCATAGCCGAGGAACCAACCCCAGTAGAAGACCGTCCAGCCGTTCACCCAGTTGGCCGGCACGGCGTTGGGCGTTAGGGCCATTTGCGGCAGATGGATCAGGTAAGTGAGAAAACCACTGAAGAAGTGCTGAATCAGCCAGAGGCCAGGTCCCAGAAGCAGCAGGCCGGCCGCCAGGGCCAGGGTGAGCCACACGTTGAGCTCCGACAGCCACTTGATTCCCTTCTGAATGCCACTGACGGTGGATGCCGCAAAGATGGCGGTGAGCAGCACCACCACCAGCGATTGCAAGCCGGCACTGTCGGTAAGCCAGGGCAGTTCCCCTGCTGCGTTGCTGAGCTGCAGCGAGAGAAAGCCCAAAGGGCCAACGGTGCCGGCGATCGCGGCCACCACAGACAACCCATCCGCCAGGTGACCGATCGGGCCATCCACCCAGCTGCGCGGCACGATGTTCACCAGCAGGGTGCGGGGACGCAGGGGTTCACCGCGTAGCTCCAGGATCGAGAAGGTGATCGTGGTGGTGGTGGCGACGAGGGCCCAGGCGAGGAAGCCCCAGTGCATAAAACTCACCGCCAGGGCGGGATCCACCGCTGCTGCTGTGCTGCCCTCGACCCCTTCAAACACCGGTGATGGGGTCTGGAAGTGATACAGCGGTTCGGCAGCCGACCAGAACACACCACCCCCCGCCAGCAGGGTGCAGATCAGCACCGCGCACCAATCGAAGAATCTGAGGCTCGGCTTGGTCTCCGCTCCCCCAAGCCGGAGAGTTCCAACAGGGCTGATGGCCAGGATCAGAGCGATTAAAAACAGCAGCACCACCATCCACTGCCAGATCCCGCCGAGGGCATCACTGATCACGGCTTTGCCGTTGTCGGTGAACTGCTTGGCCAGCGCCAGGTCGATGGCTGAGATCAGCAGAAAGATCAGCAGGGGAGCAGCCCCCACCCAGAGCGGGGGCTGTCGCCACCAGGAGCGCTGGTGCGTGGGGATGTCAGACATCGGATCAGGGGTGAGGGGTCAGGCGCGGACGGCGTCGCGTTGGTGGCTCCAGCAGGAGAGATCCACCGCAGGATGTTCGCCACTGGCGAGGCGTGCTAGCGAATCACCGATCAGGGGAGCGAACTTGAAGGCCTGGCCGGAACCACCTGCGAACAGGCTCAGCTTCGGGGTGAGCCGGTCCAGCACGAAGTTCACGTCGCTGGCCATGGAGTAGGGGCTGATCATGGTCTCCACCCGCTCCTGCACACCCTCCAGTTCGTTGAACAAGAAGGCATCGAGCAGCTCCACCAATCGGGACGGTGGTTCGGTGACCATGGCGTTGGGTTCGGCGACGCGCAGATCCCTCGGGGCCCAGTCGATGCCCGCTTTGATCCGAGGGCGTCCGTCGCTGGTGCGACTGAGGACGGGGAAGCCGTAGTACAGGCCACCGTCATCGCCATGTTCCTGCTGGAAGCAGAACCACTGGGGGTACCGATCGGCCAGCGATGGGTCGACCGTGTAGTGGGCCCAAAGCATCGGCCAAACCTCAAGTTTGGGTGAGAGGCCCAGAGGGGCCAGCAACAGCTGGCTCCAGATTCCACAGGCCACCACCAGCTGTCCGGCGGCGATGTGTGCGCCGCTCTCTAAGGTGACGCCTCCACCATCTGGATCGAGGCCCGCCACGGGGCAATACTCGATCAACTGATGGCCGGCATTGCGGGCGGTGTTGATCCAGTGGGCCACGACCTTGTCGCTGCGTACGGCACCAGCGGTGGGTTCGAACAGTCCGCTGAAGCCCGCCTTCGGCTTCAGCGGGAAACGGTCAGCGATCTGGTCGGCATCAAGGGCCTCATAGGGGATGCCCTGATCGTCCATGACCCGACGGGCTCCAGGGATCGAACCCTCGATCGTCTCTTCATCCCAGCTTTCGCCATAGAAGAGCAGGCCGTGGGTCTCCCGCAGTTGTTGGCCGGCGTGGCTTTCTTCATCACGCCAGAGGCGATTGGCCTCCTGGGCCAGACGGCATAGCACTGGGTCGGAGTACATCTCCCGGAACATCCGGGTTTCGCCGTAGCTGCTGGCCTTGGAGTGGGCCAGGGTCTGGGATTCCAGCAGCACCACATCGCGCAAGCCGCGGCGGGCCAGGGATGCAGCGCAGCTGAGGCCGGCCATGCCTCCGCCCACGATCACGACGGCTGCCTGGCTTGGTAGAGAGTTGGGTGTGGTCATTCGCTTTCTCCGAAGCTGAGGCCGATGGGCTCGGTGGAGGGTGTTGCCGCCACTTCCTCGAGGGCTGCACCCACCGACAATCCGTGTTCGCGCTGATTCAGGTAGTCGCTGGCCCGCCGGCGCACCTCATCGCGAACGAAGGCATAAACGTCCTTGGCGCCTGCCTCCTTCCATGCATTGGGGGAGAATCGCTCGATCGAATCTGCGATCACGGCACCGGCATTCACCAGGGGGTCCGGCAGCACCCGCACACCGCGGCGACGCAGGTAATCCGCCAACTGGGGTTGCTGGAAGGGTGCATTGGCCGCAGGCACCACGGCGGGGGTCCGTAGCGCCATCGCCATTTCGGCGTTGATTAACCCAGAGATAGAGCAGGGCAGCAACAGGTCAAGGTTCAGCTCCCACCAGGGGCAGCTGTCCGGCAGCGGCGTCGCACCGGGAAAACTGGCTTTCTCACGATCCAAATCCACAGTGAACACGGTCCAACCGTGCTCGACGAGATGGCGGGCCACATTGCCACCGACGGCACCGCAGCCGTGCACCAGGGCTCGGCCGGGACGTGAGTTGTTGAGTTCCTTGTCCAGCACAGCCTCCACGGCGCCAAGGGTGCCGTGGGCAGTGGCGCCACTGGCGTCCACTGGGCTGCCGACCGCCGCCAGCACATGGGGGGTGAGCGCCGTCAGACGCTCCATGTCCGCAAGGTTGGTGTTGAGATCGCAGCCGGTCACCATGGCGCCATCAAGCGACTCCAGCAGCTCAGCGGTGACGCTGATCAGCTCATCCTTGACGGCATCGGGTTCAGCGGCCCGGGCAACGATCTTGCCGCCGGCGAAACCGGTGCCGTAAAGATCGTGTTTGTGGGTCATCAAACCCGCCAGCCGCTGTCCGTCAGCGATGCAGGCCTCATCGCTCGAGTAATTGAGCACACGCAGGCCCCCGTTGGCGGGGCGCTTGGCGTCGGTGTCTTCCGCCACAACAAACACCGAGAGGTGGTCGGAGACGTGTTCCGCCAGCACCGACACGGTCGGCGCTGGCCTCTTGCCGCTGCTCATCAGGTCACCTTCTTCATCATCTGGTGGTGTTCGACGTAGTCGAGGCTCCATTCGCTGGGGGCTTCAGCGATGCGCTGCTGCAGCCGCTCGAACACCGTGTCTGCGGCGGCATCACCGGCAGCACTGGCGAAGCTGTGGCGGCTCCAGCTGCGAATGGTGGCCATCAGGCCAGCGGCGAAGTCGGCGGTGTCGCCGTTCTCGTTCCAGCGGCGTCGGTATGGGCACTTCACGTAGACGGTGCGCTCGTCCACCAACCGCAGACCGTTCCGGTAGGCGGCGCTGCTCTCGTTCTTCAGCGGAGCCATGAACTCCTCGGGGGACTTGTAGAAGTTCAGGACCGTGCCTTGTTTGTATTGCTCCTGGCTGATCAGGCTTTCCTTGGCCATGCCTTGCCAGATCTGGTGCAGCTGGTCGTGCACATTGCGGGTCTTACCGCCGTTGTGTCCCAGATAGAGCCCTGCTTCATCGCGGGAGAGGTTCACCGTCAATAGGCGCCCACCCACCCTCAGTTCGCGGCTGCGCAGCTCGAGGATGTGGTTCCAGTCCTTCATCGCCTGGGCGGTGAAGCGCTGTAGCGCGTCGGCATCACCTGAGGCCTGCACATGGGTGTGGCTGTCGAGGGGGCCGGGGGAGGTGCTCAGCCAGTGCATGGCCGTAGCGGAGAACCCGAAACTCACCGAGTTCGGCTCCACAGAGGGCTCGTAGAAGCTGCGGGCACTCACCAAAACGGTCGGCTTTGGATTTCTGGGGATCTGCAGGGCCAGGTTGTTGGCCAGAGCATTGTTGTCGTTGCTTGGCAGGTCGTTGCCGATCAGCGTCAGGTGGGCGTTCGGCTGGTTGGCATGCAGGCTATCCAGCACCTGGTTCCAGAGCCCGACTGCGGTGCCGCCATCGGCAGCTCCGTAATCGATCAGGACATGGCTGTCAGCGACAGCCAGTTGATTCACACAAGTCAGGGCCCAGTCCGAGGCGGCTTTTATACACAGAAGAGCGCCCTCGGTCTGCGCGCTGTAACCCGTGGTCATGGCGATGGCCATGGACCTCGTCAGCGGCAGGCTTCACCGTACAGACCATGCTCCGAGGGCCTTTGTATGCGTGGTTCTTCTTCAGCTTGCTTCGAGCAACTGGCGCAGCTTGGGTTCGAGAAGGCTGAAGGCCCTGCCGCGATGGCCGTGCTGTTTTTTGTCCGCCAAGGGCATCTCGGCAAAGGTATGGCCGGTTCCAGCGACTTCGAAGATCGGGTCATAGCCGAAACCCTGATCTCCCCGGGGTGCCGTCGTAATCAAGCCGTCGCAACGGCCTTCCACCTCCAGCAGGACGCCTCCGTCCGGAGCGGCGACACAGAGCGCGGCGCAGAAATAAGCCTGCCGTTGGTCTGAGCCGTTCAGGGCCTTCAGCAGCCGGGCAATCCGTTCTGGATCTGTGGGGGCATAGCGGGCGGAGTGAACACCCGGAGCGCCATCGAGGGCAGCCACGCTGAGGCCTGAATCGTCGGCCAAGGCCCATTCCCCTGTTGCGGCTGCAACCGCTTGAGCCTTGATCCGGGCATTGGCGGCAAACGTGGTGCCTGTTTCTTCAACCTCCACTCCCTGAGGCTGGGCTCGTACGCTGAGTTGAAGGGCCTGCAGCAGATCCTGGAATTCTCGAATCTTTCCAGCGTTGCCGCTGGCGATTACCAGTGTTTTCATGCGGCCTCCGCGAACTTTCTGGCCCAGGCAAGAACCTCGTTCACCCGATCGGCATCGGGCCCTTCGCAGTAGAGCCGCAGTAGGGGTTCTGTGCCAGAGAAACGCAGCATCAACCAGTGGTTCGGCCCCATTCTCAGTTTGATCCCGTCGGTGCTGATTACCTCCTGCACCTCTGCACCGGCGACGGTCGATGGCGTGCTCTGGTCCAGCAGCGTCTCGAGCCGCCGGCGTGCCTCCATATCGGCCAGGTGTAGGTCGAGTCGGTCGTAGTGACTGCTGCCTCCGTGCTGTTGCTGGAGCGCATCCAGCCGAGCTCCCAGGGGCTGCATGCCTTCCACTAAGGCTTCTAGCACCAGCATCGCCGCGAACAGGGCATCCCGCTCGGGCAGGTGCATGCCGAAGCCGACACCACCGGATTCTTCGCCACCGATCAGCACGTCCCCCGCCAGCATCTCTGCGGCGATGTACTTGAAGCCCACCGCGAGTTCAAGAACCTTGCGACCCTGGGCCTCCGCTACCAGTCGCATCAGATCCGAGCCGCTTACGGTTTTGACCACCGCGCCCGGCAGCCGGCGGGCCCGGGCAAGGTGATCTATCAAGAGCGGCATCAGCAGCTGGGTGCTGCAGAACCGACCAGATTCATCCACGGCGGCGATGCGGTCACCATCGCCGTCGAAGACCAGTCCAACGGCAGGGGTGCCCGCGGCAGTTGAGGCCTTCACCGCTCTGATCAGCTCCCCGAGGTAGGGCGTCAGGGGTTCCGGCGGATGACCACCAAATAGCGGATCACGTTCGCTGCGGATTTCCTCCACAACGCCAGCGGCGTCAGGGCCAAGTAGCTCCGTCACACACCCGGCGGCTGATCCGTGCATCGGATCGACGATCACCTTCAGGTTGATGGCCTTTAGGCCACGCACCAGGGCGGCAAGGTCCAGCTTGCGGCGCAGTCCTTCGAGATGGTCACCGCGTCCATCAAAGTGAGGGATCTCCGCCTTGATCGGTGCCGTGATGCCGCCGGCGGCAAGGCGTTGTTCCACTGCGGAAGTGAAGTCTCCCTCGACCGATCCACCGAAGGGACCTTTGATTTTGAGGCCCAGCCACTCCGGTGGGTTGTGACTGGCGGTGATCACCAGTGCTCCCAGGGCCTTGCGCTCCACCACGGCCCAGCTGCAGGCTGGAGTGGGGACAGCGCTGTCGGTGAGCAGGGGTTCGAGTTCACAACCCCGCACAGCCGACGCAATGACTTCCGCCAGTTCGTGAGCCAGAAAGCGCCGGTCATAACCGATCACCACCGTTCGACTGCTGAGACCTTCGGGGGCGCGATGGGCGAGCTCCTGAGCCGCGGCAGCGGCAACAGGTAACAATCGCTCAACCGTGATGTCGACGCCGATGATCCCGCGCCAGCCATCGGTGCCGAACTTGATCGGAGCTGGGGTTAGGGGGAGGGGAGCCGATGCCATGGCACAGCCTGCACTTCAGTGGATCTAGCAGCTGGCAGCCGTAGGGTCGGCGGATGGGTGACACCCCGCCTGCCGACAACGCCCTCACCGACCGGTTGCTGCGCAGTTGGCTGCGTTGCCGTCGTAAAGCCTGGCTGGATCGCCACGGGAATCCAGCCGAGCGGCGCTGGACGGCTCATCGCAATTTGCTGCTGGACGATCAGCAGCGCTGTTTTGTGGCTTTGTTGCCTCGCAAGCCAGGCCATGGCTTGGCCGCTTGTGCTGCCGGTGTCGAGGCCGTGGTGGGTCTGCGCCTGAAGGGGCTGGGCCCTTCCGGTGAGCTGTTGGAGGCGCATCCTCCGCTACTTCGGCGGGTCAAAGGCCAGAGCCGTTGGGGCGACTTCGCTTATCAACCGGTGCTGGCTCGTCAGGGCCGCCGCACTACCCGGGAACATCAGCTGCCCCTGGCGCTGATGGGTCTGCTGCTTGGGCAGGAGCAGCAGGGCGATGTCCCTTCCATGCTGGTTCTCGGCGGTGGGGGGCGGCGCCTGGAACAGGAGCGGGTGCATCTTTCCAACAGCCTGCGCCGACAGCTGTCGGAGGGGCTGCGCAAATTGCGCGCAGACCTCGAGCGGCCTGTTCCTCCTCCTCTGGCTGCCGACCGGCGGAAGTGCTCACTGTGCAGCTGGCGTGTGGCCTGTAACGCCGTGGCGGTGGAGGAAGGGCATCTAAGTGAGGTCAGCGGCATCGGGGCCAAGCGGCGCGAGATGTTGCTGGAGCTTGGGATTCGTGGCCTATCCGATCTGGCCGCGGCTGATCCGATGCAGCTCGCCGAGCGGCTGCAACGCTTTGGGGATCAGCATGGTGAGGTGGCTGCATCCCTGGTGGCCCAGGCCAGGGCGCAGCGCGATGGACGGGTGGACCGTTTGGACGCCGCACCGGTGCTTCCGGAACTGCAGGACTGCCCGGGTTTGCTTCTCTACGACATCGAATCCGATCCCGACGCCCGTCACGACTTTCTCCATGGGTTTCTGGTTTTACCCAAAACAGAAAGCGGGGACTGGGATCTCGCGTCCGTTGCCTATCACCCGATCCTGGCCCTGGAGGAGCACGGTGAAGCCCGTTGCTGGCTGCGTCTGCAACGGCTGCTGAATCGCTATCGGGGTTGGCCGATCCTTCACTACGGGGAAACAGAAACCCTCGCTTTAAGTCGCATGGCCGAGCGGCAGGGTGCTGCTGAGGCCGAGGTGCTGCAGCTTCGTCAGCGGTTGGTGGATGTCCACGCCAGGGTGCGGCGACACTGGCGCCTGCCCCTGGCCAGTTATGGCCTCAAGGCAGTGGCCGGTTGGCAGGGGTTCCACTGGAGTCAGGCCGGTGCAGATGGGGCCCGGGCCCTGCTGTGGTGGCGGCAGTGGCAAGGTGATGGTCCCAATCGACGCGGCAACAGGCATGGGCTGCGCTGGATCTTCGATTACAACCGTGACGACTGCCTGGCCACCTGGGCCGTTGCCGCCTGGTTGCTTCAGCAGGATCAGGTGTCGGGATCCTGAAACGCCTCAGGTCGGCTGATCTGGAGTTGTTCTCCGTTGGGTCCATCCAGCGTTGGACTGGCCAGGCACTGGCGGCGCACCAGGGCCAGCCCAACCCAAGTGCCATTACGTTCGAGAGCACTGGTGATCACCCCGGCTCGCTCGCCATTCAGCGTGAGTTTTGAGGAGGCTGCCATCTGAGTAGGGCAGCTCCAACAGCGCAGTTGTTGTTTCACCCCTGCCTGGCCGATGAGTTTGGCCATGGTCTCCTGGCCCAGATAGCAGCCTTTCTCCGTGCTGATCTGAGCAGCAAGTCCCAGTTCCAGGGGGTTGGTCTCGCCATTGAGTTCTCCAGGCCCTGGGGGGAACCCGCTCTGGAGTCGCCACTGCTCCAAAGCCTCCACGGCGGCTGGTTCTCCTGATGCCCAGGGCTCTGGCAGTGCTGCGTTTGGATCGCACCACAAGGCCGCTGCATTGGGCTCAAGCCACTGCAGTCGGCGCAACT
>QCSL01000006.1 GCA_003209165.1 Synechococcus sp. AG-670-B23
CTGCTGAAGATGAAGTACTGGTGGAGGACGAGATCGTCATTGAAGTGAAAGAGATTGCCGCTGAAGAAACACTGCCTCAACGGAGCTTCTCGTCTGTTCCTGTGCCGGCCCCCCCGATCAGCACCCCCCGTTCGCTGCGGCGTTGGCTCCCGCGCCTGGAGGATGACGCTTTTCCTAAGGCGTCCTGAACACCATGATTTCAAACCCTGAATCCCTGGATCAGGGGCTAATCGTTTCGGTGCAGGCACCCCAGGGTTCGCCGATGCGCGATCCCGATGTGATCGCTGCCATGGCGGATGCCGCACTCCGCAATGGGGCTGTGGGCGTGCGGTTGGAAAGCCCTGAACACATCGGTGCGGTGCGTCGTCGCTGCCCTGAAGCCTTGATCATCGGCCTATGGAAATGCTCGTTCCCCGACAGCTCGGTTTACATCACCCCGGGCTGGAAAGAAATACAAGCTGTGTGGTCTGCAGGGGCCGATGTGATTGCGATCGATGCAACAGCCCGTCAGCGTCCTGCGGGGCAGGACCTGGCAGCGTTGATTCAACGCACCCGTGATGAGTTGCGGGCTCCCCTCATGGCTGATGTGGATTCGCTGGAGAATGGGTTGAGAGCAGCCGAACTCGGCTGTGACTGGGTTGGAACCACTCTCTATGGCTACACGGACGACACAGCAGAGCAGCTCCCCCCCGCATTTGAATTGCTTCCCCAACTTCGCGCTGAACTTCCCAGCTCGGTTCGTTTGATCTGTGAGGGGGGAATTGCGTCTCCAGCAGATGCACGATTGGCCTTGCTGGCCGGTGCAGACACGGTGGTGGTGGGGACGGCGATCACCGGAGTGGATATCCAGGTGATCGCGTATTGCCAGGGAATGATCAGCTGATCACATCATCCCGGGCATACCCATGCCGCCCATGCCGCCCATGCCGCCCATGCCGCCCATGCCGCCCATGCCGGGCATGCCCATTCCACCCATTCCACCCATGGGGTCTCCGTCTCCTGCAGGAGACGGTGCCGGTGGTTCAGGTTTGTCGGCAATCACAACCTCGGTCGTGATCAGGAGAGAAGCGATCGAAATCGAATCCTGCACGGCTAAACGCACCACCTTTGCGGCATCAACGATGCCAGCAGCCATCAGGTCTTCGTAAGCACCACTAAGTGCGTTGAATCCCTGGCCTCTGCTGCGCATGCCAGCAATTACAACTTCACCGTTGTGACCAGCATTGGTGGCGATCTGATGAATCGGTGCCGTCAGTGCCCGCTGAACAATCTCTACGCCGGTGCGTTGATCGCCATTCAGGGATTCGGCCAGCGCGTCCAGGTTGTCTGAGAGTTGCAACAAGCTGCTACCGCCACCGGCAACAATCCCCTCCTCGACGGCGGCACGGGTGGCATTCAGGGCATCTTCGATACGAAGTTTGCGGTTATTCAGTTCCGTTTCCGTCGGTGCACCGACCTTGATCACGGCCACGCCGCCTGCCAGCTTGGCGATTCGCTCCTGGAGCTTTTCGCGGTCGTATTCGGATTCGGTGGCCTCCAGCTCACGTCGGATCGAGCCGACACGTTCGCTCACAGCCTGGCGATGATCGTCAGTGGCGACGATCGTGGTGCTCTCTTTGCTGATGGTGACTCGGCGCGCTTTGCCGAGATCCTCGAGGGTCACCTTGTCGAGGGTCATCGCCTTGTCTTCGCTGATTAGCGTTCCGCCAGTGAGGATAGCGATATCGGCGAGGGCGGCCTTGCGGCGTTCACCAAAGGAGGGAGCACGAACAGCAGACACCTGCAGAACGCCACGGCTCTTGTTCATCACCAGGGTGGCCAGGGCTTCGCCTTCCACTTCTTCAGAGAGGATCAATAGCGGAGAACCACTCTTCTGAACGGTTTCAAGCACGGGGACCAGATCCGTGATCGTGCTGATCTTTCGATCCGTCAGGAGGATCAGCGGGTTTTCAAATTCACAGACCTGACGGTCGGCATCGGTGACGAAGTAAGGGGAGCTGTAGCCCCGGTCGAAGGCCATGCCTTCGGTGATTTCCAGCTCCGTCGCCAGGGACTTCGATTCCTCAACCGTGATCACACCATCGGTACTCACCTTGTCCATCGCCTCCGCGATCATCCGACCGACTTCGTCGTCACCCCCGGAGCTCACCGTGGCAACCTGACGAATGGCATCGCCAGCAACGGCTTGGCTCCGCTCGCCGAGTCCCGCAACTATCTGTGCAGCGGCCTTCTCCATGCCTCGGCGGAGTTCCACGGGACTTGCCCCAGCAGCGGTATTGCGCAGACCTTCCCTCACCATGGCCTGAGCCAGAACAGTTGCCGTCGTGGTGCCATCTCCGGCCTTGTCTTTGGTCTTCGAGGACACCTGCTGCATCAGCTTTGCGCCAAGGTTCTCGAAGGGGTCGTCTAGTTCGATTTCACGGGCGATCGAGTCGCCGTCGTTGACGATGTCGGGTGCGCCGAATTTCTTTTCGAGCACAACGTTGCGACCGCGGGGGCCGATCGTGACGCGCACTGCATCGGCGAGTGCATCCACTCCCCGCTCGAGGGCGCTGCGGGATTCGTCGGAGAAAGAAAGGAGTTTGGCCATAGTCGCGGGCACGCCGTTGGCCACTGTCCCATAGCGGTGTGTTGCTCGTGGAGAGGCCTTGTGGTGGGGAAAGCCGAATGGTTGTGGCTGCCCGGCTGCCGCTCTCAAATGAACTCATTAAGGTCCGGATATGGGTGAATCCGGAGCGCTGTTTTTTGTCCTGATGGCGGGGCTGGCCGGATCGATGGCCCTTGTTTACGTGCCCCTGCGCATCTTTCTCACTGCCACCGCCCGCAGCCGTCGTCTAAGGCTGCTCCAGCGTATCCGCCGTCTGCGGGATGAGTTGGCCCAACCACTGGATTCCTGATGCTTTAGGTCAGGCCATCACCATGCCGCCATCCACTTGCAGCACCTGACCTGTGATGTAGGCCGCGGCTGGATCGGCTGCAAGGAAGCGCACGGCACCGGCCACCTGCTCCTGGGTCCCAAAGGTCCCCAGGGGGATGTCTTTGAGGATGGCCTCTGCATCGAGGTCCTTTGTCATGTCCGTGGCAATAAAACCTGGAGCCACAGCGTTCACGGTGATCCCACGGCTTGCCAGTTCCTTGGCGGTGCTGCGGGTGAGACCGATCACGCCTGCTTTGGCCGCGGCGTAGTTGGCCTGCCCCGCGTTACCCATCAGCCCCACAACGGAGGTGATGTTGATGATCCGACCGCTTTTCTGTTTGAGCATCGGGCGTGCCACGGCTCGCGTGCAGAGGAACACTCCACTGAGGTTGAGGTCGATCACCGATTGCCAATCGTCGGTTTTCATTCGCATCAGTAGGCCGTCCCGTGTGATGCCGGCGTTGTTCACCAACACATCCAGACGGCCGCTGCGTTCCAACACCGTTTTGATCAGGCCATCCACCTCGGCCTCGACCGACACATTGGCTTGCAGGGCGTATGCCTGGCCACCTGCAACTGTGATCGCAGCGACCACCTCGTCCGCTGCAGCGGCGGAATTGGAGTAGTTCACCACCACTTCTGCACCCAATTCGCCAAGGGCCAGGGCGATAGCGCGGCCGATGCCGCGCCCTCCTCCCGTCACCAGGGCGGTCTGTCCGGCAAGAGAAGCGCTGGGAGACATGGAAGCACCGTTGATCGCAGGATCGTACGGAGCCGTCGTCATCCACCTCAACCGGGCATGGTTTCAATTGTGTCGACGGCCTCCCCAAGCAACGCTTGAAAGGTGGCGAGTTGGGTCTTGCTTCCCAACACGATAAGGAGCTGCCCCGGTGCCATCTGGGTGTCGCCCCCTGGATTGGCGATCAGCTTCCCGTTCTCCCGGATCGCCAAAACCATGGCACCACTGCGGCGGCCCAGCTCCAGTTCAGCCAGGCTTTGCCCCTGGATCTCTTTGAGAAGTAGTGGGTTATGACTCAGCTGGAATTCCTCGATTTCATAATCGGAGCCCGCTAGTAGCTCCATGAAGTTGAGGGCCAGGGGGCGTAGAGCCGAGGCCGCCATCACACGCCCACCGGCCACATAGGGACTGACTACCACACTGGCTCCGGCCAGCCGCAGCTTTGAGGCGGCTTCATTGCTGTTAGCGCGAGCAATCAAGCGGCAATCTGGTCGTAGATCCTTGGCGCTGAGGATCACGTAAAGATTGGAGGCATCGCTGGGAAGGGCTGCCACGAGGCTGCAGCAGCGTTCGAGTCCTGCATCTAGCAATGTTTCGTCAAGGGTTGCATCGGCTTGAAGCACCCAAAGGCCATTCTCATCTGCCACTGCTCGCCGTTCTGGGTCGGTTTCGATCACGACAAGTGGCACCGCGTCCTGTTGCAGCTGGGCTGCAATCTCCTGCCCGATTCGGCCATAGCCGCAAAGAATCACGTGGTCCTTCAGGCCTTCCAGCATGCGGAGAAAGCGGAGTTCACGCAGTCTGCGGAAATATCCTGATTCCTTCAGCCCAAGAATGCGTTGGATGGCCAGTTGAACAACCACCAATCCACCCACCACGATCAAAACGGTGACCAGGCGGCCTTGAGGAGAAAGTGGGGCGACTTCTCCGAAGCCAATGGTGCTGATGGTGATTAACACCATCCAGAGGCAATCTCCCCAGTCCCACCCCTCAGTGATCCGATATCCGAGGGCACCCGCGAAGATCACGGCGCTAAGGGCACTGAAGGGGCCCCGCCATGGAGCCGTGATCAGTTTCAGATTTCCCCTGGCTCGGCGCCGCCCCATGGAAAGTCCTCTAGAAACCGAGGGCCGTCAGAACATCACTGCTCTGCAGCGTTGAGAGCGCTTGCGGGCGGCCGAGGCAGCGGATCTCCTGGCGTTCGGGGAGGTCTGCGGCCTCGGCTCCTAGGGCAACTAGGGGAGTTTCGCAATAGGCCGCTAGTCGTTGCGAAACTGCGCAGCTGCTGAGCACGACATCGGCACAAGCAACCAGTGCCGCACGCTTGGCCAGGCTGAGCTCCACAGGAAGCACCATGCTGCGCAGTGCCGGCAGACGGCTTTTGATCGTTTCAGGCAGCTTGTGCCATTCCATTGCAGGCCAGTCATTAGCCCCGCCTGATGGGGATAGAAGCAGCATGGGGCCATCACCGCTGGGCAGTGCGTCTCGGGCTTCATCGAGAATTTCTACTGCCAGGGGCAGTCGGAATTGATTGGCCTCGAGTTCAAGACCCAGGGCTTGGAGAAAGGGGCTTAGACGCTGCGCCGTCCAGCCGGAACCGACGCTGACCCGGTCGGTGCAGGCAAAACCCTCCGCAGCCAGCCGTTTGGGGATATGGCTCATCGACAGCATCAGGTTCACCTGCTGCCCTTCTGCAAAGTTGATGCACACCTGAAAGTCGGGTTCGCGCACACAGCCGAGCAGGTTGGCCCAGTCCGCAAGGGTGGGGTTGGCCTCGAAGCTGAACGGAAGAAGCTTCTCCAGGCACGGCAAAAGCTTCCATGGGGCTGCTTGCTGGGGATCACAAGCCACCTGCAATGTGGCGTTGAGCTTCTGGCAGATGCCGGCCAGAGCCGGTAGACGGTCCAGCTGTTCTTCGAGCGAACCCGGGCTCAGGGCAAGAACTCGCATGCAGCGCCGCCATCCATGGTGCGAGCTGATTGTATGGAGGTCGTTTACGCCTGCCCGGGGCAGGAGTCGCTTGTGCATCTGTTGATTGCTGCAGCAGGAAGCGGTCGGCGCATGGGTGCGGATCGCAACAAGCTGCTTCTGCCATTGGCTGGACGCCCCGTCATTGCCTGGACTCTCGAGGCGGCTTTGCGGGCACAGCGGATTGAATGGATTGGGATCGTCGGCCAGGAAGTCGATCGAGAAGCCATACTGGCTGAGCTGGATGAACCAATCAAACCGGTGCAGTGGATCCAGGGCGGCAGCACGCGACAGGAGTCGGTTCTGTGTGGCCTGGCAGGGTTGCCGGAGCAGGCACGCCACGTCTTGATTCATGACGGAGCACGCTGTCTGGCTGAGCCGGAGTTGTTCGATCGTTGCGCCTACGTGGTTGAGGATGGCACCGCTCTGATTGCTGCAACACCGGTTAGCGACACGATTAAGCGTGTGGGAACCAACGGTGTGATTTGCGATACCCCTGAGCGATCAGAGTTGTGGGCGGCGCAGACGCCGCAGGGCTTTGCTGTCGATCAACTACGTCGCGGCCACGCTGAGGCGGTTGCCCAAGGATGGACTGTCACTGACGACGCGTCGTTATACGAGCTTCTGGGGTGGCCTGTGCAGGTCTTGGATGCTGGCCCAGCCAACATCAAAGTCACCACGCCGTTTGACCTCACCGTTGCGGAGGCAGTGCTCGCACTCAGGTCAGCAAAGTGAGCCGACCGGTCTCGCCGTCGAGGCGTGCCATCGCTCCCATGGGCAGGGCTGCGTTTCCGCATCGGTGACCAACGGGCAGGTCCATCACCCTGGGAATGCCTAGATCAGCCGTGCGCTCTTCAAGAACCTGCTCAAGGTTGAAGCTTTCAGAGGCATCTCCCGTTGCGTCTGCGCACCCTTCGAAATTGCCAAACGCAAGACCCGCTAAGCCCTGCAAGGTGCCATTCAGCCTCCACTGGGTCAGCATCCGATCAATGCGGTAAGGGGCTTCGTCGACATCCTCCAATACCAGAATCGCTCCCTTGAGGGGGGGCACGAAACGGCTTCCCAAAAGGTGGCTGGCCACGGTCAGATTGGCCACGAGCAGGGGACCGCTCCCCATCCCTCCGCCGCCACCAAGACCTTGCAGGTAGGGGACGGCGTTGCCAAAGAGCAGGTTGCGCAAGCGGTCACGACTCCATTCCGGCTCCTCTGCAAGTGTTGTTAGCAAGGGGCCATGGATGCCCCCTGCAAATCCTGCTGCCTGGCGGGCCCAGAGCAGAGCTGTCACGTCTGAGAAGCCCAGCAACCAGCCGCTCCGCCAGCGGATGGGTTGCTCCAGCAGCCGAGAAGCACCCCAGCCACCGCGGGCACAGACGAGCAGCGCTGCGGATGGGTCAGAGTGCAGGTCAGCAACGCGTTCCTCGTCCCGACCTGCGAAGTAGCCCCACCGCCTGGTGGCCAAGGCCTGGGGTTGAACATCAAGGCCCCAGCTCTGCAGAAGAGCAATGCCCTGCTGCAGCTTGATGTCGTCCTGCAGCGCTGAACTGGGGGCCACGCAGGCCACACGGTCACCTTTGCGGAGTGGTGGAGCCTGGGTGATTCGCGTCACGCTCCCCACCCCTTGGCCAGAACCAGGCCGAGCCAAAGCAGCGTCCCCGCTTGGACCTGCTGTGCAAAGTGCCGCCCGTAGGTACCCATAGAGGCATCTTGTTTGTTCAAGGGGTTGCAGCTGATCTGCATGAAGGCTGCGGCAAGCAACCAGAGAGGCCAAAACGGTGCTCGGATCTGAGCCGACCAGGCAGCGATGGCGAGAGTGACTGCTGTCACGAAGTAGCAGCCCCGCACCACAGGCACCACAATGGGTCCGAGGCTCAGGGCGCTGCTTCTTAGACCTAGATTGGCATCGTCACGTCGGTCGGCCATGGCATAGACCGTGTCGAAGCCGAAGGTCCAGACCACGGTTGCAAGCCAACTGAAAACTAACGCAGGACTCCAGCTCAAGGAGGCCGTTGCAGCGCCCCAGGGGATTAGTACCGCAAAGCCCCAGCACAGCGCCAAGATGGCTTGTGGAAAGGCGAACCAACGCTTTGCTGATGGATACCCAAGGATCGGCAGCACGGCCGTGCAAGCCAAGGAAAGGCAGATGCTGAGGCTGGAGGTCGGAAGACTCAGCACGACAGCCAGGCTGAGGATCAGCAAGATCAGCAGCAAAGCGATGGCTGGGCCTCGATGTAGCGCACCCCTGGCAAGAGGTCGGCGTTTTGTACGTTCCACCTTGCTATCGAAGCGCTGGTCCCACAGGTCATTGGCGATGCAGCCCGCACCGCTTACCACCAGCCCCCCCAGCAGGATCTGCAGGGTCAGCACAACACTGGGAGGAGCGGTTGGATTCAGCCAGAGGGCCCAGCCTGCTGGAATCAGCAGGATCAGTCGGCCTGTGGGTTTGTTCCATCGGAGCAGTTCGATCCAGGGCTGAAGATGTGCAGAGCTTCTGATCACAATTAACGAGGTTTGAAGAACCCTAGTCAGGGCCTGATAGCTCCGGCTGTCAGTGGCAGAGTGGGTAATTGCCGCTGTGACGTTGATGCTGGATGCAGAGGCCCCAGCCAAGCCAACGGAACAGAACAACGGTGTGTTTCAGGCGGCAAACGCTGATCTGCGTCGGATCGCAGCTATCGATATCGGGACCAACTCCTTTCATCTTCTGGTGGCAGCCGTTGATCCGAAGCTGCGCACGTTTCGTATCGTCCAGGCCGAAAAGGTCACCACGCGACTGGGGGAGCGTGATCCCGAGACCGGTGACCTGACCGTAGAGGCGATGCGACGGGGACTTGAAACCCTTCGCCAGTTCAGAGATCTCTCCGCTAGTCACCAGGTTGAGCAGATCATCACGGCGGCGACGAGTGCCGTTCGTGAAGCGAATAATGGTCGCGATTTCCTCCAGACCATCCTTGATGAGCTCGGTATGGAGGTGGATTTGGTCAGCGGCCCCGAGGAGGCCCGGCTGATCTATCTGGGTGTCCTCTCAGGAATGCCCTTTGGAGATTGTCCGCATCTTCTGCTTGACATCGGCGGAGGCTCCACGGAACTGATCCTTGCCGATGGTCGCGATGCCCGTGCCCTTACTAGCACCCGTGTGGGGGCTGTGCGACTCCAGCGGGACTTTGTTAAAGATGATCCGATGCCTCCCCAACGGCGATCGTTTCTGCAGGCCTTCATTCAGGGATCGCTTGAACCTGCGGTCGACAAAGTCCGTCGCAGAATCAAACCCGGTGAAACCCCTGTGTTGGTGGCCACGAGCGGCACGGCGATGGCAATTGGTTCCCTTGCAGCGAGTGAAGAGGAGCGTCCGCCGCGCAAATTGCATGGTTATTGCGTCACCCGGCAGCGCCTGGACCGGTTGGTCGATCGCCTGATCAAGATGACCCCTGGCCAGCGGCGGGAGTTGGCTCCCATCAATGATCGTCGGGCCGAAATCATTGTTCCCGGCGCGCTGATCCTGCAAACCACCATGAAGATGCTGGGTGTGGAGGAGTTGGTGCTGAGTGAGCAGGCGCTCAGGGAAGGTCTCATCGTCGATTGGATGATTCGTCAGGGACTTCTGGAAGACCGCTTCAGCTTTCAGAGCAGCATTAGGCAACGCACTGTGATTCATCAGGTGCAGCGGTTTGCGGTGAATCAGCGCAGGGCTGAACGGGTCGCTAGCCATGCCCTAAGCCTCTACGACGCCACGCGAGGGGTGATGCATGACGACGGTGGCGAAGGTCGTGAACTGCTTTGGGCTGCCGCCATGCTCCATTCCTGTGGCCAGCACATCAACATCAGCGCTTACCACAAGCACACCTGGTACTTGATACGTCATGGTGAGCTGCTGGGCTATTCCGAAGCGGAACATCTGATGGTGGCGGCGATTGCCCGCTATCACCGCCGCAGCTTGCCCAAAAAACGCCATGAGTCTTGGCAGCTTGTGGCCACCCGGGAAAACCGTTGTTGCGTATATCAGATGGCCCTGCTGCTGCGTTTGGCCGCTGCCCTAGATCGCAGGCCTGAACCGGTGATCTCAGGACTTCGCATTCACGCCGTGAAGGGAACTCTGGATCTGGAGATCGTCCCCGAGCGGGTAAATCAGAACATCAGCCTTGAGCAGTGGAGTTTGGAGAGCTGCACTGAGGTGGTGAAGGAGGCGGTCGGGGTGAATCTGCGCGTCAGCGTTCAATATTGAGGGGGATCCAGCGGATGTCGTCCACGGCGCCGAGTGTTCTTGTTTCCGCATCGGGAGAACTCAGCTGCACCAGATCCGGCCGGCCGGCGTAGATCTCAACTAGCTCGGGATCTTCAATCCAGCGCTCACCGTTTAGGAGCCCTTCGAATTCAACAATTCCCTCACGCCGCAAAGCTATCCAGCTGGGTTCGCTGCTTCTGATCGTGAGACCCCGGTCTGTGGTCGGTGGCGCTGGAACGATGAGGGCATCGAGCTCATTTACAACCTCGGCCACCTCGAGATCTTTTTCGCTTGCCTCAAGAGTTTGATTCCTAGGCCTTAAACCTTGGGCGAAGCGCGTCAACTCTGAGGCGTTGCTCCACACAACAACCCCGAGGCCAGCAATCCCAGCGAGTGCCACGAGGGGAAGCGGGTTGAATGTTGTCTGTTTCGGAGGGGTGATGCTTAGCTTTGTTAGCCCGGAAGCCGGACGTTTGGGTTGGTTGGTGGTGAGGGGGGCCAGGCTTTTGACCATGGTGTCTGCATCCAAACCCAGATAGGAGCTGAGCCGTCGCACCATTGCCTTGATGAAGACGGGTTCAGGAAGTCCGATTTGATCGCCGCATTCCAGTGCTGCCAGTTGCTCCTCACCCATGTGCATTTGGCCTGCGAGCTGGCTCCGGGTGAGGCCGGCTGCAGCACGTGCCTCGGCCAACTGTTGCCCTGCTACAACCAAGCATTTTGATTTGCCTTGGTCGTCCGCAAGACTACGCTCTTCCATCGATGAGTAAGTCAACTTACCTGAGGCTGAACTTAAGCCCAAACCACAGTTCAGTCAGCCCTTGATGAACACCAAAGGATTAAATTCCACCAAAAAATATGGGCGATACTGGATTCGAACCAGTGACCCCTTCCGTGTGAAGGAAGTGCGCTACCACTGTGCTAATCGCCCGCACAAATCGATCCTAAACCACCGCCTATTGGGCTTTCGGACGAAACAGGTGGTCGTGGTCAGGCGAGTAGAGACGTGAGCGCTGAGGCCCTCCGGCCAGGGCCGGACTCACCACGTAAAGCGTCGTTCGAATCAGATTGCACTTTCGACTGACCGAAGCCATCTCCCTCAGTGGAACCACCGTAAGCATTTGATCAGGCCAGCTCACCCTATGTCCGATGGCCACGGGGGTGTCGGCGGGGTAGTGCTCCAGAAGGGTGGTTTGCACCTCTTCAACGTGCCTAGCACTTAGATATATGCAAAGGCTGGCGCGCATGCCTGCCAGCCGATTCAGCTGTTCCCGTTCCGGCACGCCGGTGCGACCTCCAGCGCGACTGAGAACGATGGTCTGCACCACGCCGGGAAGGGTGAGTTCGCTGGCGAGTCCTGCAGCTGCCGCTTGGTAAGCGCTGATCCCGGGAATCACCTCCACGGGGATTTCGGTGTCACTTAAAGCGCAGATCTGCTCGTTGATGGCGCTGTAGAGCGCCGTGTCTCCATCGTGAAGTCGCACCACTCGTTTGCCCGCCCGATGCCGATCAATCAGCAGCGGGATCAGATCTTCGAGCGTTGTGGTGCTGGTGCGGATCCGTTCGCAATTGGAAGGAGCCAGATCCGCTATGGATGGACAGACCAGGGAATCCGTCCAGATCAGCACGTCGGCCTGCTTGAGACGTTCGGCAGCGCGAAGTGTAAGCAGGTCTGGAGCACCTGGACCTGCTCCAACGAAACTGACGACGTGACTCAACTGCGTTGGCCTGATGGATCAGGCAGGGGTAGCTTCCGCCCATATAACCACCAAAGCCCGATTGCGCCGAGTGCCGCCAAGGTGCAACTCATTAGTTGGGCAATGCGGATTCCTCCTTCGCATGCCGGGGGAAGCGATCCGATGCAGAGAGGATCAATGCGCAGACCTTCGATCCAAACGCGGCCCAGGCTGTAACCCACCAAGTAGAAGCAGCTCATGGCGCCCCCCGATGGGAGCATCCCCGGGGCTTTCAGTCCGCGGTGGAAGAGCAGGAGCAGCAGCCCGAAAAGGAGCAGGTTCCAAATCGATTCATAAAGGAACGTCGGGTGGAAAAACTCCGACGTGCTGTAGATCACCGGGCGGCTCTGCGCCGGTATGAACAGCTTCCAAGGCAGATCTGTTGGAACACCAAAGGCTTCCGAATTGAAGAAGTTGCCCCAGCGACCAATTGCCTGCCCCAAGGCCACGGAGGGCACCAACACGTCCAGCACATCCCAGAAGGGTTGCCGACGCCAGCGACAGAACAGGATCAACGTGAGTGTCCCTGCGAGCAAGGCACCGTGGATGGCAATCCCTCCCTCCCAGATGGCCAGTGCCTTGAGCGGGTTGGTGGCGTAGTTATGCCACTCGAAGGCCACGTAATAGATGCGTGCTCCCATGACAGCAAACAGCACCAGCACTGGCAGCAGATCGCTGATCAGGCCGTTTTCCAGCTGTCGCAGTTTGGCGAGGCGACTGGAGAGGTTCAGACCGATCAGCACGGCTGTGGCGATCAGCAGTCCATACCAACGAAGAGGGAGAAACCAGTTTTCGGTATGAGGCAAAAATTCCCCTGGCGACTGGAAAGTCGCCAGGGGAAACAGGGCTTCAACAGCCATATCAATCAGAAGTTGCCTTCAGCAGCCTGAACTTTTTCGATCTGCCTCTTCTTCAGCACCAACATGATCTGAGCCAGAGCAACAGCCGCAAAGAAGGCGAGAAGTCCGTAGATCCGAACAGGGTTCTGCAGAACGATTTCTGCATCCACCTGGCCAAAGCCGCCCACATTGGGGTCGTTGGTCAGGGCAGCACCAGCTTCGATGCTGTCACCAACGCCGACCAGAACTTCAGGGCCGACCGGAATGGTCTCGTTCACGCTGTTCCCATCAGCGGACGTGATGCTGACCACGCTGGCGCCGTTATCACCGGGCTCGATGGAGGCGATTGTGCCGCTGGCTGGAGCTGTGTAGACGGTGTTGTTGCTCTTCTCACCGGTGGGGTACACCTGGCCGCGGCCGCGGTTGCCACCCACGTGGATCTGGTATTTGCCGAAGTGGATATTGCTGTCGGTGGCTGGATCTGGGGAGAGCACAGGGAAGACAACTTCCTGGTGCTGGTCTCCGGGGATCGGCCCCACCAGCAGGATGTTTGGCTGGTCGTCGCTGTACTGGGTGAAGTAGACCCCTTCCGTCTCTTCCTTGATCTCATCGGTCCAGCGGTCCTGAGGGGCCAGGGTGAAGCCATCGGGAAGCATCACAACAGCACCCACTTGGAGGCCCACGTCGCTGCCGTCTGCTCCGATCTCTTGAAGACCCTCCTCATAGGGAATTTTGACACTGGCAGTGAAGACACTGTCGGGCAGTACCGATTGGGGGACTTCAGCTTGGGTCAGCTTTTTAGCCAGGTGGCAGTTGGCGCAAACAATCTTGCCGGTGGCTTCACGAGGGCTTTCGTAATTCTGTTGAGCCCAGAACGGATAGGCCCAGCTGGCAGAGGGGGCCACGAGCAAAGCCAGTCCGATGACCAGCGATCCAAGGAAAAGCGAGAGGTGACGACGCATGGGACGGTGAGGGGATGCAGGCGTAGGGGAGGGAAAGATCAGGCCCACCAGGGCTTATCACCAGTTCGGAAGTCGGTCTCAGTCCACTGGCTCACGAACACGTTGTCGTTCTCAACGCTGACATTGGCCAGGGCTAGGGAGAGAGGTGCAGGGCCGCGGACCACCTTGCCGGTGGCGTCGTACTGACTGCCATGGCAAGGGCACATGAACTTATTCGCGCCGCTGTTCCAAGGAACGACACAGCCCAGGTGGGTGCAGATGGCATTGATGCCATAGCTGCCGATGGCGTCTTCGCCTTCAACAATCAAATAGGTGGGATCACCTTTGAGACCCTGCACCAGGCTGCGATCGCCCTCGGGGTGGCTCGAGAGCCAGCCACTGGCTGTGATCGGATTGCCAAGCTCATCCTTGGCACTGGTGCCACCACCGCTGCCAGCGGCTTTGGGGGGGATGAAGTAATTCGCCACTGGGTAGAGGGCTCCCAGTGCCACACCAGTGACGGAGCCGAACGTCAGAAGATTCATGAACTGACGACGACCCATTCCGGGCACATCGCTCGAGGAGAGTTGGGTCATGGCGGACGTTCATCCAGCTCGGATTGCCATCCATTATGGATGCTTAGGTGCCTGTCAAGCTTTGCAACGACTGGTGTCTTCCTGTTCCTGCTGCTTAAGCTTCTGTGCTTGAAATTGCCAATGCCGCGCCTGAGCCGCCGCTCAGCGTTGACGAGGTAATCGGCTGCCTACGCCAGCGCTGGCGGGCGACTTACGACCTTCAGCTGGTGGTTAGACGCCGTCGTTTGTACCTCCAGGTGATGTGGGCCTATCTCGAACAACAGTCGTTTCCGATGGACCTTGAGGGTTATCGGCAGCATCTCGCTGAGGTGCTGGATGTTGTGAATCGTCTTGGTTTGGCGGCTGAGGTGCGCCAATGGCTCGGTTGCACCCGTGACAAGCCGCGTCTGGGCAAGGCGTTGAGTTTTCCGCTGGAGGCGACGGGGCCGGAGGCTGAAACGCTGATTAAGGAGTTTCTGGTCTGAAGAATTCGGTCAGGGCCACGAGGCCGACGCCAATCAAAAACAGTGCCGTGATGGCTCCAGCCAGCAGCAACATCGTGATCGGATCGGTGGATGGCGTGAGCACAGCTCCAGCCAGGGCTGAACCCAGCACAACCCAGCGCCAGGCCCCAATCATGGGCCGCCAGCGCACCAGCCCCAGGGCCCCAAGGAGCAGTTGCAGCACCGGCAGCTGAAACGCCAGCCCGGTGGCCAGCATCAGCAGCAGAACAAAATCCAGATAGCGCTCGATTGACCAAAGCGGTTCAACTACGTCGGCGCCGTAGCTCACGAGAAATCTCAGGGCGGCCGGCACAAGGGCCCACCAGGCGAAAGCCAAACCAGCCATGAATAGAACAGCTGATCCGGCGACGGCAGGTGCGATAAGGCGTCGTTCGCGGATCGTCAGGCCCGGCAGTACGAAAGCTAGGGTCTGATAAATCACATAGGGCAGGGCCAGGGTGAGGCCGGCATACCCGGCCACCTTGAGCGAGACGAATAAAAATTCGCCAGGTGCGAGCTGGAGGAAATGTATGCCCCTGGCTGGCGCTTCCAGCAGCCGCACCAGCGGCTTGACGCCCAGCAGGCAGGCCAGTGCCGCAATCACCACAGCCAACAAGCTGCGCAGAACCCGCTGCCGCAGTTCCTCCAGGTGATCCACAAGTGGCATCTCCACCTCATTGGGCAGATCGGCATCTCCAGGCACCCTCCCAATGCGAATGGGTGGTGGTGGTTGTAAAGCTGGGGGGCCGTCGGGGCGCTCAGACACGGATGCGGGTCGGGGGGCGCAACAGGTCAACCCAAATTTGGGTTCAGGTTAGGGGCAAGCAGACATTCTTTCGCGCGCTGTGGATCCCCCCAGCGGATTTCAGCTTGGCCATGGCGCACGGTGCCAAGGCCGGCACCGGGAATCCGCTGCAGCTGATCGGTGGGCACCATGACCACCGCCACACGCGTGTTGCCACGAGCGCGACTGAAATAGGCCGCCAGATCCGTTGCCATCGCCAGGTCGGATTCCTCCGCCAGCCCGTTGGAGCTCTTCAACACCACATGACTCCCCGGACATTCCTGGGCGTGGAACCAGAGGTCACCACTGCGGGCCTGGCGCAGCGAGATCCAGTCGTTCTGGCGGTGGTTCCGCCCCACCTGTACCTTGAGCCCTCCCGGCGTGCTCAGATCCAGCGGATTGGGCTGATCCCGTTGACGTTGCTGTCGCGTGTTTCGACGTCTTCCCTTAGGCTGCAACAGCTCATCGAGTTCCTCCCGCAGATCATTCAGGGCGGTAAGTCGTGCTGAGCAGTCTTGCCAGGTCGCGCTGAGTTGATCCTCGATGAATGCTTCACTCTCGCTAATCAGCTCAAGACGTCGCTGATGGTGCTCCAGCCGTTGCTCAAGGATCGGGCGTGATCGTCTTAGTTTCTTGGCACGGCGATAGAGCGATTGGGCTTCATCGACCTGGTCGCGGCTTGGGTTGCCCAGGCATAAGAGAGCGTCCGCCTGGCGTTGAAGGGCCCCGTGCCCTTCGGTGGCGTTCAAGCGAAGGCGTTGGTCCTCGTGGGCGGCCTGTTCTTTTTTATGCCAACGCTCCAAATGTTGACGCAAGTCATGGTTTACCCGTGCCATGGCCCTTTGCTCCAGGCACTGCTGGTGAAGGGAACCCAGCGTGAACGCCAGAGCGGGTTGTGGATGGACTTCACCATGAGGAGATCCCCAGACCCTGTATCGCCCGTCGTTCTCCACCACGAGGGTGAACTGTTCGTTTTCGAGCTGATCCAACCAGAGAGACCAGCGCTTATAGAGATGGCTCCACTGGCAGGCATCCAGATTGTCCACCGGGGTGTTCAAGTGGTCGCCGGCGAGCTGTGCCGCCAGGGCTGGACTGATCCCTTGATAGGTCTGCTGAAAGGCCTTGCGCAGGGGGATCGGGACGAGAGAGAGCCGCTCCTTCCAGCGTTCAAAGCCCTCCGTTTGATCCGGTGCCAACCCCTTAAGTGTCGGGGGTTGGCTGTAGGAATCGCCGGTTGAGAGAGGGCGCACGCGGGACTGATGGTCCCTGACCTGACGACCCAGGGCAATGATGCGGCGTTGCTCATCGAGGAGCAGCAGGTTGCTGTGCCGTCCCATCAGCTCCAGCACGAGCACCCGCTGGATCGGTTCCCCAGGGCGTTTGGCAAACCTGAATTCCACCACACGTTCAAAGCCGATCTGGTGAAGCTCCACAAGAGCCAGCTGGCGGAGGCTGTGTTGCAGCTGTTGCGCGAAGGTGCTGCCGCTGCCGCTGCGCGGGGGAGGGTTGACTTCAACTAACCGTGGAGCCTCGGCTTGCCAGCTCAGTTCCAGCCACACCATCCCCTTGAGGCTGCGGTATCCAAGCTGAATAGTAGTTGGGTCGGGTTGTTGGGCCTTTTCGAAGCGGCTGGGCACCAGCCTTGGACGCAGATCCCAGAGCACCGCGCGAAGCGTGGTGAGATCCATTGGCTGCAGGCTTGTGGAGGCGATCACCTGGAGCACCGGGCGGGGCATAGGGGCTTCCTACTCTGCTGACCCACGCAGACGCCGCGATGTCCACCAGTGGAAAACTCACCTTGATCACTGGCCCAAGCGGTGTCGGTAAGGGAACGTTGGTGAACAAGCTGCTGAAGCGCCATCCCAAGATCTGGCTATCGGTGTCGGCCACCACCCGTTCTCCGCGCCAGGGGGAGCAAGAGGGCATTCAATATTTTTTTCACTCCCGTGATCGTTTTGATGCCCTTGTGGCAAGTGGTGGATTGTTGGAGTGGGCGGAATTCGCGGGGAATTGCTACGGCACGCCTCGTAAGCCCGTCGAAGAGCGCTTGGCGGAAGGGCGACCTGTGCTCCTCGAGATTGAGTTAGAAGGTGCTCGTCAAGTGCGCCGCAGTTTTCCTGAAGGGTTTCAGATTTTTCTGGCCCCGCCCAGTTTTGAGGAATTGGAGCGCCGGATTCGTGGCCGTGGAACAGATTCTGAGGAAGCCATACAACGTCGTCTTTTGCGAGCACAGGATGAACTCAAGGCCCAGGCCGAATTTGATGCTGTCGTTGTCAACGACAACCTTGATTCTGCACTGCAACAGTTTGAGCGCTACATGGGCATAATTTCTAGGGACTTTAATTGAGAGGGTGACTCAGCGTGCATCAACCGGTGCAGATGAGTGATGAAGAACAATGCGCAGTTTGCCGGGTGTTGGCTGCCAAAAAGTCCAGGTTTTCTCGACCATGCCCCTATACCCAGAGGAGTCTGTCATCGTGACTGTGCCCATGGAGTTGGCCGTATTTCCAAGCAACTGAATCGTGTCATTTGCAATAGTGCACATCTGCCAATGTCTGTAGGTCGCGAAACCTTGTTTGGGCCCAAACTGCCTTATGTCTGGATCAGTCCCGACAAAATAGGCCAAAGCTCCTTCGCGGCTCGGTCGGAAGGTTGATTCTCCTACGGCATAGGTTGGCTTGAATGCCACAGGGCCGTATTGGTAGCCATAGGCAGCGTCAATAATGGCTGATGCTTCGGCCTTTGCTGCCTCGTATCCACCCTGTTGGTATGCAGCGCTGATTGTTATAAGTGCATTGCACCAGCCCCTTTGAGCTGCTTTGACTTCTTCAATAGTGATCTGGGTGTCAAACAACTGAACCCCTGCATTGGCTGCAGGGGATTGAGCGGCTGTACTGCCAAGAACAACGGCAGAGATGGTGCTACAAGCTCCAATCCACGAAGAGAACTTCATTTTCAATTCACAGCAACTAACAAGAGATAGCGATATTCATGTTTGATGGCAATAAAAAAAAAGGGGGTGAACTCATGAGCTCTCCCCCTTTTTTTGGTGTTGACCTAAAAAGATCACATCGGGTGGAACAGGAGATCTGGGAAGAAGCGGTTCCACTCGATCAGGATTCCTGCGGTGGCTGTGAACCAGATAGCTGCAACCACTGGAGCTGCGGTCAGAAACTTGTTCATTGTTGATGGAGCAATGGTTGAAGTCGTTTGAATCAGCGCGGTGAAACCGTCACTTTGCTGTCGTCTTCGAGCAGCTTGCCGCTGGTGAATTCACCGAAAGCAGCGAGAGGCCAGCTGGCGGCTGCCAGAAGGCTCTTGATGGCGATGCTGCGGTCGATGAAGATTTCGTAGTTGGAAGCATTTTTGCCGCGAGTTGCTTTCAGGTACTCACGACCCGCCCAACCGATGCAGCCTGTGACGTACAGGAACATGATCCCGGGATACACAAAATCACCGGCATGGCTCCAACGGCCATCGACGATCAGATGGGGCAGGCCATCCTCACCACAGGACGCCTGGCTATACATCTCGAAACGGGCTTTGGCCTGAGGCGTTGTGGCAGCGGCAGCACGCTGCTGGAAGCGGGCACTTTCTGAGCAGGGTGTGAGGCCAGCCACATCCGCCTTGGCGACGGGGGCGAAGCCGAACACCAGGAGTGCTGAAAGCACGACGGCGAAGAGACGACGCATCGGAACGATTCCTCTGAACGGTGCCCCGAAAGGGCAAAATGTCACAAGTCGGAGATTAGGGGAGGGGCATCGCTTCGATGCATGCAGTGCTTGCCCTCGAAACAAGTTGTGACGAGTCCGCTGCCGCGGTTCTGCGCCGTCACGCTGATGGTCGGATCGACGTTCTGGCCTCATGTATTTCATCACAGGTTAAGGAGCATGCCCGTTGGGGCGGTGTAGTCCCCGAAATCGCTTCGCGCCGCCACGTCGAGGCCCTGCCTGGGCTGGTGGAGGCCGTTGTTGGCGAGGCGGGTCTTGCTTTGGGGCAGCTGGACGCCATTGCAGCCACGATCACTCCAGGTCTGGCCGGGGCTCTGATGGTGGCCTCGGTGACCGGCCGCACCCTGGCGGCATTGCATCAGCGCCCCTTCCTCGGCATCCATCATCTGGAGGGTCATCTCGCGTCAGTGATGCTTGGAGATGACCCTCCGCGAACTCCCTATTTGGTGTTGCTTGTGAGTGGGGGGCACACCGAACTGATCATGGTGGCTGACGACGGGGGGATGAAGCGTCTTGGGCGAAGTCATGACGACGCCGTTGGAGAAGCCTTCGACAAAGTGGCGCGCCTGCTGGGTCTGGGATACCCCGGAGGCCCTGCCATCCAGGCTATCGCCGAAACGGGTGATGCAACGCGCTTCCGTCTGCCTAAGGGGCGGATTTCGTTGCCGGGCGGTGGGTTTCACCCTTACGACTTTTCCTTCAGCGGTCTGAAGACGGCCATGCTCCGCACCGTGGAAACACTGCGGCAGACTACCGATCCGCTGCCTCTTGCCGATCTGGCAGCAAGTTTCGAACAAGTGGTGGCCGATGTTCTGGTGCAGCGCAGCCTCCGCTGTGCTGAGGACCATGTTGTTCAGCGCTTGGTCGTGGTGGGCGGTGTCGCGGCGAACCGACGCCTGCGCGAATGCATGCTCGAACAGGGGAAGCAGCGGGGAATTGCGGTCTCCATCGCTCCATTGGCCTTCTGCACCGACAACGCCGCGATGATCGGAGCTGCGGCCTTGATGCGTCTGGGCCAGGACATGGCTTCGACCTCCCTTGAAGCGGGAGTTGCAGCCCGCTGGCCCCTTGACCAGGCCAATGCTCTTTACACAACTGACCCACCCTTCTAAGGGAGCCTTTTAGGCTTGGACACGCAGTACGGTATCTGCGTCGTGGACCAACCGGAAACCAGATCAGATTCTCCAGAGCCCGTGGAGGCAGAAGAGCTGAACGCCTGGAAGCGTGGCTTTACTCCGCAGGCCGAAATCTGGAACGGCCGCCTGGCGATGATCGGCCTGTCTGCAGGGATTGCTGTCGTTCTTTTGGTGCGTGTGTTCAGTGGTGGATGATTAGCTTCGGCCCCGCAAGGCTTGAGCCAGCTCGTTGAGTTTGAGGCTGACGGCCACCGCCTGTTCGCCGTTGATGCGATCCGCCTCCATCAGGGCATGCAGCTACTGGACTGATGGTCACCGTCCCATCAAATCCGTTGCGTTCCATGATTTCCTCCGCTTCATCGAGCGCCCCCCGCTGGATGTAGACCTTGCAGGCTTCTGTGTTGATCAGATTGTCGTGATACACCGCTCGTTTTCCATCTTTTGTCTTGATCAATCCCTGGGAGATCACCACCCACAGCGACTCCGACAACGAACGGCGGACACTCACCGGCTCCTCAGGTGGATACATACCAAGGACCCGTTCGAAGGTCTTCACCGCTGAATTGGTGTGGAGCGTCCCGAACCAGGTGGCCAGTTTGGGCTGCTTCAAGGGCCGTTGAAAGAGTCTCTTGGTCCCGGATTTCACCCACCAACATCACATCAGGGTCTTCTCGCAGGGCGGCCCTCAGAGCGTTGTGGAATTTGAGGGTGTGCAATCCAACTTCCCGGTGCCGAATGAGGGACTTGCAGCTCTTGTGCACGAACTCGACGGGATCCTCGATCGTGAGGATGTGACGTGCTTCGTTGCGGTTGATCCAGTCGATCATGGCCGCCAGGGTTGTGCTTTTGCCTGACCCTGTCGGTCCGGTCACCAGGATCAGTCCCTGCTGCAGGGCCGCGAGGCTCTGCAGGACGCTCGGGAGATCCAGCTGCTCCATGGTGAGGATCGTCTGTGGAATCAGGCGCAGCACCATGGCCGGGCCCCGCAGAGAATCCATCAGGTTGATGTGCACGTGCACGTAGGGGAAGGCATGGGAGTGGGAGCCGTTGAATTCCTTGTCGCGGTTGAAGTCATCGATCTGTTGAGGCGTCAGGATTTCTTGGAGCCATCCCTGAAAGGCATCGGCGCGGGTCACAGGCCATTCCGAGCCCTGCATGTTTCCTCGGGCGCGGTAGCGCGGCACTTCCCCAACCCCCAGGTGGACGTCGGAATTGCCGGCAAGTGCGATGAGAACGATCTCTTCGAGGTTTGGAGAGCCATCTGCAGCGGCCTTGGGCTCTCAACCGTCCGAGATCTTCCTGAGGTCTCGACGGATGGCTCCGGGGTCCCCACGGACTGCTGAGATGTACTGACGGACTGCTCGGATGTTCTGACGGACGGTGGGCGGTGGGCGCGGCGGGAAGCTGGCGGGGAAACCGGCTGAGCCACGGTGATGGTTGAGGATCTCTTCGGGATCATCTCGATGCTGGGGCTGGCAAGGATTTCTCACTGTTCTCTCCGGGTTGACGCCCGTAAACTCCAGCTGTCCGTCTGGATGGAATGGCTGAACAGCCCCGCGTCACGATCGTTCTGGGAACGCGTCCGGAGGCGATCAAGCTGGCTCCGGTCATCCAGAAGTTCCAAGCCTTTGATGGGTTAAAAACACGTGTCGTCTTGACCGGTCAGCACCGTGAGATGGTGGGCCAGGTGATGGACCTGTTCCATTTCCAGGCCGATCGGGATCTCAACTTGATGGCACCCCGCCAGACCCTGACGCATGTCACCTGTGCAGTGCTGCAAGGGCTGCGGGAAGACTTTCAGGCCTATCCCCCGCAGTTGGTCCTTGTGCAGGGTGACACCACCACGGCGTTCGCCGCTGGTTTGGCCGCGTTTTATGAGCAGATCCCGGTTGGCCATGTGGAGGCCGGTCTGCGCACCGACAATCTTCTGGATCCCTTCCCGGAAGAAGCCAACCGTCGTCTCCTCTCCCAGATCGCGACCCTTCATTTCGCGCCGACAGTTAAGGCAGAATCCAACCTGAAGGCATCCGGTGTGGTCGGGGAAATCTTCGTGACCGGCAACACCGTCATCGATGCGTTGTTGTTAATGGCGGAATCGGCTCCGGAGGTTCAGTTCGATGGCCTCGACTGGGCCCAACAGAGGGTGATCCTCGCCACGGTGCATCGGCGTGAAAATTGGGGTGAGCGTCTGCACGACATCGCTGCAGGAATGCTCCAAGTGCTTGAGCGTTATCCCGACACGGCGCTTCTGCTGCCCATGCATCGCAACCCGACGGTGCGTGAACCTCTGAAGGCTCTTCTCGGGAGCCATCCCCGTGTCGTTCTGACCGAACCTTTGGACTACGACCGCCTCGTCGCAGCGATGAAAGGTTGCTGCCTGTTGCTCACCGATTCCGGTGGTCTGCAGGAGGAGGCCCCTGCGCTCGGTAAGCCCGTTCTGGTTCTGCGGCGCACCACAGAGCGGCCGGAGGCCGTTGATGCGGGAACAGCTCGACTGGTGGGCACCGACCCCAATGTGATTCTGGAAGAGACCTCGCGGCTGCTTGGGGATGCCACGGCCTATGAAGAGATGTCCCGCGCCGTTAACCCCTTCGGCGATGGTCACGCCAGCGAACGCATCCTTGAGCGCTGCCGCAGCCATCTCGGGGTCTGAGGCGTCCATTAGTAGCGATGGCTTTTACCGCTGGTGGCTGCGGCGCTGCTTGGGCACTGGGGAAGGCTGCCTGCTCTTCCTGGGTCTGAATCCCTCAAGGGCGGATGGCCAGCGCGATGACCCGACCCTGCGCCGTTTGATCGGCTTCACAAGGCAGTGGGGATATCGGGAGTTGCTGGTGCTGAATTTGTTCGCCCGGATGTCGCCGTCTCCGGCGGTTCTGCTGCGGGTGAAGGACCCCATCGGTGAGCACAACGACGCGATCGTGAACCGTTTGCTCAACCACTGGTCCCGTACGTCTGGGATCGAGCTCTGGTGTGGATGGGGTGTGAATGGGGCCCGGCTGGACCGGGCTCAGGTGGTTCTTGAAGCGATTCAGCGCTTGTTGCCAGAACGCCGACGCTCAGTTCCCGATTCGCCGCATCCTTTGATGCTGGGACGTACGGCCTCCGGACAACCTCGCCATCCCCTTTACGCCCCGCGAAATGCTTGTCTTCGCCCTTTTCTCTGGGCAGACCCTGAACCGATCCGTCATCCTGTGAAGACCCTGACGGATGTCTTTCCGAGCTGATGTCTCGTACGCCCCGCCGCTATGCCGTCCATCTCCACCTTGTGGGAGGGCAGTCCGAACGGGTGTTCCCTACGAAACTCGAGACCTTTCAAGAGTGGTGCCAGGGTGTGGTCAATGCCGAAAACCAAGGCGGTTTCGTCAATGTCCCCATCAGCGATCTAGAGGGTGAATATCTGGTCGTGCGCCCCCAAGCTTTGATCGGCGTGCGCGTGGTGGAACCTCAGTTCTCCTCCGTCGATGACGCCTGAGCGTTTGGGTCTCCTCTGGGGCGTCACGGTCTTCTCAGGTGCTATGGCACGGCTTTTTGCAGCGAAGACCGAAATTTCCGGGGTGGTATTGCTGCTCCTCTCGGGGCTGCTGATCGGTCGCTCTGGTCTGGGTTGGGTGGAACCCCTCGACCTCGGCTCCGGGCTTGGGACCGTGGTGGGTCTTCTGGTGAGCCTGGTGCTGTTCGACGGCGGTCTGAATCTCCGTCTGCCTGGCGACACGATCAAGGCTACGGTGCAACGGATCGCAGCCCTGCGTCTGTTGATCTCCCTGGGAGGCGGTCTGTTGGCCGCCCATTGGCTTGCAGGACTCAGCTGGTCGCTCTCTGCTGTGTTCAGCGCCATCGTATTGGCCACAGGGCCAACGGTGGTCACCCCTCTGGTGCGTCAGATTCGACTCGCGCCCCCTCTGGGTGAAGTCCTGGAGGCTGAGGGTCTGGTGCTCGAGCCCATCGGCGCTGTTTTAGCCCTGCTGCTTTTGGAGCTTGCCTTAGGCAATCTGCATGGCTGGCGTGAGGTGATGCTCGGCCTGTTGTATCGATTGGGTGGCGGTGTGCTGATTGGGGCAAGCGTCGGCTGGCTGCTGTCGGAGGTTCTGCGACGGCTCAATCCCGATCAGTTGAAGGGGCTCCCTCTTCAGCTCAGCCTGGGTTTGCTGTTTCTGATGTATGGCGTCAGTGAGTGGGTGCTGCCGGAATCCGCACTGCCTGCTTCGGTGGCGGCGGGCATCGTCGTCGGTCGCCGTCCAGGACCCCACACCGCTGAATTGGATGGCCTGATTCAGGAACTGGCGCAGTTGGCTATCACGATGCTGTTTCCGCTTCTTGCCGCTGACGTGTCTTGGGCTGAACTCAGCCCGCTCGGCTGGGGCGGCATTCTTTGTGTGCTGTCGTTGATGCTGGTGGTTCGTCCGATTGGAGTGGGGTTGGCCACCATTGGGCTGCCCTTCAGGCTTGAGCAACGCCTGTTTCTTGGTTGGCTTGCTCCGCGAGGCATTGTCACCGCTGCGGTGGCCTCGCTGTTTTCCATTCGCCTGGAGCAGGCCGGCATTCTGGGGGCTGGACGTCTTCAGGGGCTGGTGTTTCTGACCATCCTGATGACCGTTGGTCTCCAGGGCCTTACGGCCCAGCCGTTGGCTCGAGCTCTTGGCCTGGTCAAAGCCGACCACAATGAGTTGTCTTCAGTCGAGGCAGCGGCGCAGACGCGGCAGGTCCTTACCGATTCGAGCCAGCAGTGACCATGTGGTGATCAGGTCTGGTCCCTGCAGACGCCCCAGCAGAGCGGCGCGCAGGGTTTTCATCACCACGCCCCTTTTTACTCCGGCTGATTTGGCGGCATCCCCCAGCCAAGCCTTGGCAAGATCGCTGTCGCTTCCATCCCAAGATTCGCTCTCGAGCCGCTGTACGAGTTCGGCCAGGGCCGCTTTGGCTCCTTCAATGGCGAGCTGCTCAAGAGCATCCTCCTGAAGGTCCGGACATTCAAAGAACGGTTCCGCCTGGTCTACGCCATCCTTCAAAAGGGTGAGGGATGGCCCCAGCAAGGTGCAGAGGTCGAGGCACCAGCTGGTGTCGCTGGGAGGCGTCCAACCGCGTTCGGCCCACAGGGGCGTCAGTTTTTCCAGGAGCTGTTCCGCCGTCCATCCATGCAGAACATGGGCATTGAGCCAGTTGAGCTTGTCCCAGTCGAAGCGTGCCCCAGCTTTATTGACGCGATCGAAACCAAAGACGGCTGCGGCCTCACTCAAGCTGAATCTTTCCTCCATGCCCTCAGGCACGGACCAACCCAACAACGTCATGTAGTTGGCGATGGCGTCAGGGGTGTACCCCATGGCGCGGAAGTCATTGATGGAGGTCACCCCATCCCGTTTAGAGAGTTTGCGTCCCTCGGCATTGAGGATGAGAGGTGCGTGAGCAAAGGTCGGCAATGGCAGTCCCAACGCTTCGTAGAGGAGCAGTTGCTTGGCTGTGTTGGCAATGTGATCTTCCCCGCGGATCACGTGGGTGATCTCCATCGCGGCGTCATCCACCACAACCACAAGGTTGTAGAGAGGGTTCCCAATTTGATCCGCCGGCGCACGACGGGCAATCACCATGTCTCCGCCGAGGTCAGAGCCACGCCAGCTCATGGCTCCACGCACAAGATCGTTCCAGCGAATTTCGGCAGTGTCATCGATGCGAAAGCGAATCACCGCTTCACGGCCTTCCGCCTGAAACGCTTGCTCTTGCTCAGGCGTCAGATGCCTGTGGCGGTTGTCGTAGCGCGGAGCTTGATTGGCCGCTTTCTGCGCGTCGCGCATCGCGGTGAGTTCCGTTTCGCTGGCATAGCAGCGGTAGGCCAATCCTCGATCGAGTAGGGCCTGAATCGCTTCGTGATGCTCTGACACCCTTTCGCTCTGGATGACTGGCTCCTCGTCCCAATTGATCCCGAGCCACTGCAAGCCCTCGAGAATGTTTTGGGTGTACTCCGGTTTGGATCGTTCCTTGTCGGTGTCTTCAATGCGAAGCACGAAGCTCCCATGCTCGTGCTTGGCGTAAAGCCAGTTGAAAACAGCGGTTCGCGCCGTTCCAATATGAAGCGTACCCGTTGGGCTGGGGGCCAATCGAACGCGCACCATCGAGGCTTTTGGTGGTGAGAACGGGACCGACGGGATTCGAACCCGCAACTTCCGCCGTGACAGGGCGGTGCTCTAACCGGTTGAACTACGGTCCCAGATCGGATTCAGAACTCGCGAGACGCGCTCCGAAGAATCTGATCTGAGTCGCTTGCGCGACCAAATCAGTATCAACTGTTGCCCTGCCCTCCGTCAACAACTGAACGCTGGATCACAACTGTTTTGTCATCGGCGTGCTGGCATAAAAAAAGTTCCCGACAACACTGTCGTCGGGAACAGTAAGGACCATCGGCTCATGACCGTGTGCCCAATGATTCAGGGACGGAATCCAGCAGGTTCGATGAGTCGAACCTGATTACCGCGGGCGGTGAATTCACGACCTTGATCACTTTGAACGACCACACGGCCGCCGGACTTGACTCGTATCACTCGGGCACGGACCCAGCCTAGGGCGGCTGACTCCAACACCTTCACAACATCACCAGGTTGAAGATCCAACTCCATGCTCAGAACCGGGAAACTGCACGAGGGGAACATCGGACGCGCCGTGGAGGACTCGAACCCCCGACATCAGGTTTTGGAGACCTGCGTTCTACCAACTGAACTAACGGCGCAAGGCGATGTACCCCTTAGCCAACGTTGAAATTGGCAACTGATTGAACGAGGTCGAAACCTCAGCGATCGAAGCGCTGCTTCACGCGGGTGGCCTTGCCCACCCGTTCCCGCAGATAGAAAAGCTTCGCCCTACGCACTTTACCGCGCCGTTCCACCTTGACGGAAGCTACTTGTGGGCTGTGCAGCATGAACACCCGCTCAACGCCGATGCCCTGGAAAATCCGGCGCACGGTGATGGTCAGATTGAGACCGCCATGGCGCTTGGCAATCACCACTCCTTCGTAGGGCTGAACACGCTCTTTGTTGCCTTCGCTGATGCGAACACCAACGCGCACGGTGTCTCCTACATAGATCTCGGGAAGATCTTCTTTCTGCTGAGCAGACTCAAAGGCTCGAATCAGCGCTTCGGGGCTCAGTTTTTTGGCAGGAGCACTGGAAGCCATGCTGGGCTTCGTTCCTGTGGCCTCAGTTGCTGTTTCCACAGCCGTTTCGGTGTTCTCGTCGGTCACCGCTGTGTCCTTCGAATCGGCTGCCATCCCAGCTCCGCGTTAAATCGCCAAATTAAGAGTGTACCTTTCGACGCCATCGTTGGATAAGAAGCACTGCCCCTGTGATCAGCATCCACAGCAGGCCGATGGCATTGAGAAGAACGACGACCGGCTCAAGCGTGGGTCCAAGCCATTCCCCTTCATGCACCACCATTAACCAGTGAACTTGCTCGCGGCTTGCTCCGAACCAATCCCGGGCGAGGCGGTAACTGACGCCGGAGAACACCGTCACTAGCAATGGCGCCAGAACAAAAGGTGCAACGCTTAGGTGCAGTTCGCGCAAGCGCACAAGCAGCGACATGACCGGCATGAATTCGGTTGCTGTTGATAGCGTGACGGATATTGGCCTGAGCCATGAATCTCTTTGCTGATCTTCTGGCATCCGCCCAGGCCGCCCAGGGGCAAGTGACAGCTACGGGCCCTCGGATTCAGAAGCGTCGCGGTGTTGAGATCAAATCGGCGCGCGAGGTGAAGATCATGCGCCAGGCCAGCCAGATCGTCGCCACCGTGCTTCGGGAAGTGATGGGGATGGTGGAGCCCGGTCAAACCACGGGGGATATCGATGCTTATGCCGAAAAACGCATTCGAGAGATGGGGGCGACCCCTAGTTTCAAGGGATATCACGGTTTCCCGGCCAGCATCTGCGCCAGCATCAACAACGAAGTGGTGCATGGCATCCCAAGCCCGAAGCGGGTGATTCGGCAAGGCGATCTGCTGAAGGTTGACACCGGCGCTTACTTCGAGGGGTATCACGGCGATAGCTGCATCACGATCTGTGTGGGTGATGCGCCTAAGGAAGCGCAGACGTTGAGCCGTGTGGCCAAAGAAGCATTGATGGCTGGACTTGGCCAAGTCAAAGCGGGCAACACCCTGCTGGACATTGCCGGAGCCGTTGAAGACCACGTCAAGGCCAACGGTTTCAGTGTTGTGGAGGATTACACCGGCCACGGAGTGGGTCGGAATCTGCACGAAGAACCTTCTGTGTTCAATTTCCGCACCGATGAGCTTCCCAACGTCACCTTGCGTTCTGGCATGACCCTGGCGATTGAGCCCATCCTCAATGCTGGCAGCAATGCATGCCGCACCCTTCGGGATCAGTGGACCGTCGTGACCCGCGATGGCTCTCTTTCCGCGCAGTGGGAGCACACCGTCCTGGTCACCAGTGATGGATGCGAAATCCTTACGGATCGGGGCGACTGAGGATCCGGCTGTAGACCCGTCGCGCCAGTTCGCTCATAGGCATCAACACATAGGTCAGCGGGTTGGGCGTCACGATCACAAGGCGAAACCCCCAGCTCGCTTGGCGCATCACCTGTGTGGCCACAAATTCGGCGTTCATCACCCCAATCGGATTGAGCGATGAGCGAAAAGGGCCGAGCACAAGCTTGCGCAGGATCAGGGCCTCGCGACCTGAAACATCGAGCACCGCACCACGGATGCTCACCAGCTGGCCCAGCATCCGCTTGGTGAGTTCGTATACCGGACTGACGGCAGGCTGTATTTCTGCCTCAGAAGTGTTGATCCATATCTCCCTCGGGCAACCTTGCGGCGAGGATCTGCTGATCGCCTCAAAACGCTGCATCAGCCGCCAGCTGCTCAAGGTGTTGATCTCCAGGATCTGATTGATCACGTCAGGCCTTTGGTCGCCTTGAGGATTGACACCGTGGTTGAGGATGAGAACATCGATTTCAACCAGATCGGCATCCAGGCTGGCTTCGTCACCGCAACTCCATCTCACCCAGCGGTGGGGGCCATCGGATTGCTCTGGGGGTGGGGGTCCGTGTGTGAAACCGACCACGTGGGCGCCTGCGGCACGAAAGCAGCGGGCTAGGGCCACGCCAAGGGCTCCGCGAGCGCCTGTGATGCCGACTCGTTTGCCATGAAAGGGGGACTGGGCCATAAGGCCAGCTTGGGGCATCCTTGAAGCGATCGGAGCTCGGAAAAATCACCCGCCGTTTCGGATGCTGCCCAATTGGCTCTAGTCGCTCACTACTGCGGTGGCATTAGTCGTGAGCAGGATTCTCTCCGCAGCCCTGAAGATTCTGGGCCGTGGTGAACTGCAAGGGCGCCGTCCGGTAGCCGGAGGCGATGGACACCCCTATACGCTCCGCTGGAACAGGGTTGCTGCCACCATGGAGAGGCAGGACTGCCAACCTCGTTTCCCCGTTCATCCCGAGGTGGATGTTGATTTCGCCGTGACCACCCATCAATTGGTGGCCTGGTTCATGGATCGTTCCCATGTGCAGCGATCGGAGCCGGATCTGCCCAATGGGTTCTGGCAGTGGTTGTTGATCAAGCGCGGAGATGCTCCTGAACAGGCCTAGATTCATTGTTGACAGGCATCACTTCCATGGGAACGACACTGTTGATCGGATCGTGTGAGCCGTTCAGTGGGAAGTCGGCCTTAGTTCTTGGAATTGCTCAGCAGCTTGCTCGTGCTGGACAGCAGATCAGGTTCGGCAAGCCCTTGGCCACAAGCCTGGATTGGGATCCGAACCAGGGTCCGTTGCCGCAACCTCTGATCGACGACGATGTTCGCTTTATTGGTGAAACGCTGAATCTGCCGCCTGAGCGTCTGATTCCTTCGATGCATTTGTTGTCTCCGACGACAGCTGCTCAACGCCTCGGCCAGGGCGAGTTAGAGGCCGGCCAAGGATTCGCTGAGCTACGCCAGCTCATTCAGGCGAACGAAGGGTTCACCCTCTTGGAATGTGCGGGAAGCCTGCAGGAAGGATTGCTCTACGGCCTCAGTCTTCCGCAGCTGGCGACTGGCTTGGATGCCAAGGTCGTGCTGGTGCATCTGTGGCAAGACAGCCGCAGTGTGGATGCGCTGCTGGCTGCCAAGCAGACCCTTGGCGACTGCTTAGTCGGTGTGGTTTTAAACGCTGTCACCCCAGAGGAAGTCGAGAGCTTGGAGCGTCAGGTGGTTCCTGCTCTGCAGGGACTGGGCTTGCAGGTGTTTGGCGTCATGCCCCGTTCCCCGTTGTTGCGCAGCGTCACCGTTGGCGAGTTGGTGCGGCGGCTGAATGCCCGGGTGATTTGTTGCCAGGAACGGCAGGAGCTTCTGGTTGAAACCCTAAGCATCGGGGCGATGAATGTGAATTCAGCCATGGAGTTCTTCCGAAAACGACGCAACATGGCTGTCGTTACGGGAGCTGATCGCACCGATATCCAGTTGGCTGCTCTCGAGGCTTCAACTCAATGTTTGATCCTTACTGGAGCTGGAGAACCTCTCCCTCAGTTGATTAATCGCGCCGAGGAGTTGGACGTGCCGTTGCTCAAGGTGGAGCACGACACCCTCGCCACGGTAGGGGTGATTGAGCAGGCCTTTGGCCATGTACGGCTGCATGAAGCTGTGAAGGCAACCTACGCCTTCCGTCTAGTGGAGGAGCACTGCAAGCTTGATCAGCTCTTCAAGGCATTGAATCTGACGGTTCAGCACGCCTGATGGTTGCTAACTTCCGATGAAATCAGGCGGCGGGTTTTCCTTGGGTCAGTCACTGGATTTGCCAGCTCTTGATCGGGTTGACACACTTGCGCAGGAACTCGCTCTGTTGCAAGACAAAAGTCAGCGAAGAATAGCCATTCTCGGTAGCCGCCATGTGCCTGTAGTGGCGGTTCATCTGATCGAGTTAGTGGCCCGCTCTCTCGTCCAGGAAGGTCATTCCTTGGTCACATCAGGATCCCAGGGCGTGAATGCTGCTGTCATTCGCGGATGTTTGGAGGTGGATCCTTCCAAGCTCACCGTGCTCTTGCCCCAGAGCCTTGATCGACAGGTCCCTGAAATCCGTGATCTCCTGGATCGGGTGCTGCACCTGGTTGATAAGCCAGAGCAGGACGATCTGCCTCTTCCAATGGCCAGCAGTTTGTGCAATCAAGAGATCATCAACCGCTGTGATCAGTTGATATGCCTTGCTTTTCATGACAGTGAAACGCTGCTGGCGAGTGCACGAACTGCCGAGGATATGGGGAAGGTGGTGAGTTTGTTGTATTTCGATTGAAACGTAATACAGGGTCAATAGTTGACTTCTTGAGCATCTGCATGGTCCATATCGTTGGAATTAATTCGCTTTTGGTTTATGCTTTGTCCGGGTCATTATTAAGACCCTTCTGGGTTCAATCAACCACTTTCTGCTGACCTTGCTCGAGTCTCCGGCAAGACTTGATTTGTTGGTTAATTAGAAAATGCTGTGGCATGATTAGTTAGATTTGGCTTTAGCAGTAGTTTTGATATATTAGTAATTAGTTCACTTTTTGGTACATGTGTATTCGCTTTTCTTGTTTTGGTGGGATTGTTCGGGAGGCATTAATAATCATCGAGAAGGGCATAATCAGTCGCTTCGATACATGGAAATCCATGGGGGTTTCGTCTTCAGATGTGGGGATTGGCGAAATTCCCTTCAGTGAGTTCCTGGTGCTAATGCAGTGGTCAGTACTTACGGTTCCGAGCTCCTGGATGTCTTGCTTCTGGGTTGTATAATTTACTGTGAAAAGGATCAGGTTTTGTGACTTTTCTCGTCGGCGAAGTTAGATTGTAAGTCTTCCTTGACACGCACTATTTAGATTTGATGGGAGGGACGAATGTCACTCTTTGGTTTGACAAGTGTCACAAGCTTGTCAAAAATTGTTGGCATAACAAGGGAAGAAGTCGTAGACAAAAGACTTTGGATAACTTCATCTGATCTCTTGGCTTGATTAGTTGGGCCACTCGGCCTCGATATTGATCAACTTAAGGCTTTCCTTGATGAAACCGTACTGTGGAATGTTTGTCGTCAGCCAGGGGTTTGGTCCTTTGTTGATCAAGAACACAGCCCCGTGATTTCCATCAATGCTGATGATTGACAGGCTAACGGCACCGTTGCCTGTTCCTGAGTGGAATAGATAATCGCCCCTTGCTTTGGCGTCTGCGTCGCGGTTACCTAGAAAAAATCCCACTGTTCGGCTATCAGTGGAACTGGGGATGCTGAGCTGCTTGGCGAGGGCTTGATCGATCAGTGAGTGGCCAAAGTTCAGCGCCTTTGTATAGGCGAGGTTAAACCGGGCCAGATCGCTCGCTGTGCTCCACATCAAACCGGTGGAGAGGATGGGATGCCGCATCGGTGCTCGATCGTGGGGCTTCCCATCAACGTCATAGGGGATAGCGATGGTGCTGGTGTCGTTGAGAAAAAAGGTGTTGTCAAAGGTGCTCTTGTTCATGCCTGCTGGTGTGAGCACCAACTCCTGCATCAAGCTGTGGAATGGTTTTTGGCTGATTGATTCCAAGGCCGGCTGCAGCACCGTGTAACAGCCGTTGCAGTAGTTGAAGTCTGTTCCTGGGATCCGTTCAACGGTGAGGGGTTTGTTCGTTGCTGGCGGTAATCCACGCAACACTTGCTGCATTGTCGGCAATGTCTCCATCGGGCCGCAGCACCCGTCTGGGTAGGGATTGCTCAAACCGCCGGTGTGGTTCAGCAGCATGCGGAAACTGACCGGAACCTTTTTGGTGTAGGCGTTCTCTGGGATCGTCCAACCCTTCAAGTAACGGTTAACGGGTTCATCCAAGGCAATATCACGGCTGGCGAGGAGCTTGACCGTTGCTAAGGATGTAAGGGTTTTGGTGATTGACTGAGCTTGAAACAGGGTGTCGGCAGTGACCGGTCGACCGCTGGACAGATCCGCAAATCCGAAGCCTCGCGCCCAGGCGATCTGTCCGTCGTCAATCACGGCGATCGAAGCCCCGGGAATGTCGTGCTCCCGCCGCAACTGTTCAATCCGTTGTTGCAGCTGGCTGAGCGGGACCTCTGCCAGAGCTGGTTTGGAGCTCAAACCTATTGAAACAGTGATGAATCCCGCAAGGCAGACCCTGCGAATGCATCCGAAAGACATGGCCGATGCATTCAGTTGACCTGAAACTAGGGCGAATAAATGGTTGCCATCAACCGTTGAGTAGTGCTTTTAAGCCTTCGCTGTAGAGAATTCCGCTGCAGAGAAGGCCGGTGGCCCAGCACAGTCCCCGAGCGGGGGGAATGTTGCCCACGTAGGCAGCGATGTAGGCGATACGCAGGGCTGGATGGGCGAACGCGGCTACCACTGCTGTTGCAGGCAGCGAACCAGTCTGAAGAGAGGCGATCAGAGCCAATACAGCAGCAGGGGCATGCAGGCTGAAGGCCTCGAAGCTGTTCTGATGGGCCCAGCTAGCTCTCTTGCCCCAAGCTGGATAGCGATCGAACATTGCCCGGGGTGCGGCCATGTCTTTCATTTCGAAGTTTGCAGCTGAACGCGCGGCCCCCAACGGAAGAATGCTGGCTAACACTGAGCCGCCCGAGAGCACCAGCGACCAGGCATAAGGAGCCGCATCCGTGGCGGTGAACAGCTGCAGCAGCGACATCGTTGAAGCTTTAGACAGCGCCTTTCTAAGCTGGGGCTAGGTAATAGCGCGAGTCATGGCCAGCACTTATTCTTTTGACGTGGTTTCCGATTTCGACCGGCAGGAGCTGGTGAACACCCTGGATCAGGTGAGGCGCGATGTTGGGAATCGTTATGACCTCAAGGATTCCGGTACCGAGATTGATCTGGAGGAGACGGAGCTGGTGATCACTACGGCCAGCGATATGACGCTTCAAGCTGTGGAGGATGTACTCCGAACCAAAGCGACCAAACGCAACCTGTCCCTCAAGATTTTTGATTTTCAAGCCCCCGAAACAGCCGGAGGCAATCGGGTGAAGCAAGTGGTGAAGCTGCGCAGGGGTCTGAGTCAGGAGATCGCGAAGAAGCTGAGCAAGATGGTGCGTGACGAGCTCAAAAAGGTAACTGTGGCGATCCAGGGTGAAAGTATGCGGATCACGGGCAAGAGCAAGGATGATCTCCAGACCGCGATTCAGCTCGTCAAGAGTAAGGAGGATGAGCTGGATGTTCCCCTTCAGTTCGAGAATTACCGCTGATCAGCAGAACGCAAGGTTTGCCTTTGAGCTGATGTATGCACCAAAGCGCGGTTGATATTGGTGGCATTGAGAATACCTGAAGTAATCAAGGCTTCTTATTTGTTTCCTGAAAATTGAGAGTGGTTAGTTTTGCCTGGCGGTAATTCTTCCCATAGACTCGGGGCTCAATATGTTTTGGGGTGGTATTTGTGGCAATCTGAGTTGAAATCTTTGGTTTGACCGAACAGTCTCGCTATCGCGGTTCGTGTTTTTGATAGTGGGGTTCAGGCTTCCAAGCACGAGCTACGAGAGAGTATTGTCAAGATTCAAAGTGTTTTCTTAAATCGCACGATCCATTGCACGATCCATCGCGAGATCAGAGTAATACAACAGCTGCTTGCTTCCGATCCGCGCAAGGTCAGTTAGTAAAAACGGGTGCTGAAATTGCTCCGGCTTTAGTTTCGTCGATCATGGTTGGGAGGCTTTAAAAATGCTCGGGACTCATTGTTGATGCATTCGATTTGAGCAGCATGGGTGTGGGGCGACGCCTAGCCACTCTGTTCTCTAGCGCGTCGAGCATCGATGATCCGGGCGAGTTCCAGCACATAGCCAGCGGTGCACCAGCGCCCATGACTGCGGGATCGGTTGTCTGAATCCGAGCGGATCTCAGCGGTCTCGGCCATCAGTAGATCCAATTCTCCCTGCGGCAGGTCATAGAGCTCCTGCAACTCCAGTTCCCGGTTGAGCAGATGGCTACGAAACCATTTGCGGTTTTGTTCCTGAGGTGGGATGTCTCGGCTCAAGGGGGAATCACATCGTGAATGTGTCATTGTCCGGCTATGCAAGTACTCAGCTGGGCCCAATTTGATCAGGCTGTGCAGCTGATGGCCTCATACTTTGCCAATTCTCCGGTGACTGGGGTTTACGGGGTTCCCCGGGGTGGGCTGTGCCTCGCCGTAGCGCTCAGCCATGCCATCGATCGCCCCTTGCTCTCAGCACCCGAACAATCAGCCTTGATTGTGGATGATGTTTATGAGACCGGACGCACGTTACAGGCGTTGAAAGCTCAAGTACCGCAGGCATCCTTCGCTGTGTGGGTCAGTAAGGAGCCTCCTGATTGGTGGACGGCAGCCTTGGTTGTCGAGTCGTCGGAATGGGTTGTCTTCCCTTGGGAAAACCTTGAACAGGCCCGTACTGATGAGCAGGCCTATCGCACCACCCGTGGCCTCTGATGAACAACACCTCTCGCAAAATTTATCTAGCGTCTCCATATGGGTTTTCTGATCAGTGGAAGCGGCTGTTGTTGCCTGAGTTCATTAGGGCGTTAGAAGCCCTGGGTTTGGAGGTATGGGAGCCTTTTGCGCGTAATGGTCAGGTGAATCTGGCGGAACCGGGATGGGCTTATCGCGTCGCACAGCAGGATCTCCAGGATGTGCGTGATGCTGACGCCATTTTCGCGATCGTGAACGGAGCGCCACCCGATGAAGGGGTCATGGTGGAGCTTGGTGCTGCCATTGCCCTAGGTAAACCCACCTTTTTGTTTCGTGATGATTTCCGCAGGTGCACCGATTCCGAGCAGTATCCGCTCAACTTAATGTTGTTTGCTGGTCTCCCCGAAGTGGACTGGCAGAAGTACGTCTACAACGATTTATCTGAAATCAATGATCCCAAGAAAGCCTTGGCATGTTGGGCTCAATCTTGACCGTATTCAGTGCATCAATGGTGAATCGTTGTTGATAATCGTCTTGTGATCTTCTGAGGGGTGATCCCCTCTCAAGCTTGATCTTGTTCGCTCTTCGATGATGGCTTAAGGGTTCTGAGGTTGATGATCAGTTGATGTTTGGTTGTCTCAGTTCAAAGGGTGTGAGAAGCAGTTCATTGAGTTGTCTTGTCCCCAAACCATCGATGCTCACAGTGGCCTTGCTGGGCAGAAGTTCCTGCATCACCTGACGGCAGGCGCCGCATGGCTCTGGACATGCCATGCAGCTCACGGCCAGATTCAATCGTTCGTTTACCCTGGCTGATCGCAGTGAAAAGGGCGACCTCCTCGGGACAAATGCTAAGCCCATAAATGGCATTTTCTACGTTGCAGTCTTCGATCACACTGCCGTCATCACATCGCGCAGCTGCCCCCACAAGAAAGGCCGAATAGGGGCAATGGGTACGGTTGGCGGCCTCACGAGCCCGAGCCAGTGAAGCCTCAGCGTTTCGCGGCAGGAGCCATGGGCTGCCAGAGACCCTGAGATGACTGGTGAAACCATCAAAGAGAAACGAGGAGAGACTGCCCTGTTGAGTCCTCGCTGGCACCTCAACACTGATCCCACAAATCAGCCATTCCCTTACGTTCGACCAAGCACTTAGAGCTTCCAAGAAGGCTGCTCAGGGTTTGCGGCCCGCCACCCGCCCCGATTGGGTTAGGCGGGATTGCTGGCTGGATCACGGTTGATGATGGCCTGTTCGCTAGTGTCGTTGACGGGGTGAATTTCAATCGAGGTTGGGAACGGGATATCAATGTTTTGATCTTCAAAGGCCCGTAAAATTCCTTCTTTCATTGTCGCGATCGAATTGAAGAAATCTCCTACATTGTCATGCTCAGAGCCTAGAAGGAAGGTGAAGTCCAGGCTGTATTCCGACAGGGCTGATAGTCGGCAGGATGTCATTGAAAGATTGGGGTCTGCATCGATCACCGTCTGAATAATATTTGGAATTTCCTGTCGCTTTTCTCTCGCTGTTTGGTAGGCGATGCTGATCGAGTGCTTGAGGTTTTTGACGATGGCAATGATTGTTTTCGATTCGGCAGTCAGATTTTGCTTGGCCTCAAGAAAGTCTTCCCAGTTATCTGTTGATGTCTTTGCACTGATGATGATTCTTGACTGAGTTGCGCTTTCCTGGCTGTAGTGCACGACTGGGTATGTCAGCTTCTCCTGGTCGAGGATGAAAGTTTTAATTCGGCGAACGACTTCATTGAGCTGACCGCTACCAAAGTCCTCTGGGGTTTGAATCTCGATTTCGATGCCTTGCTGGATTGCCTGGTCATCAAAGGGAACGGCGCTCATGCGCTCTGAGTAGTTGAAGATAGTTGCATCTTCGACTTTGTTGTTCGGTATTGTGACCCTGCCGGTGAGTGTGATCATGTCAATTGAACGTAGGCCAATTCGAGAAACAAAGCCTGTGTCAATACCTATTTTGCAGAATTCCCCGACGCGGATGGGGCGGTCTGATTGAATTGCAATGCCTGCAAAGAGATTGCTCAGAAGGCGAGAACCTCCAAGGCCAATTGCAAGGCCAGGTACGGCAGAAAATGCAATGACAGCATTAGGAGGCATGCCAAGGCGTAGCAGCAGTTGATACAAAATGATCACGGCTGAGATGGCACCCAGAGCTCGTGAGAATGGCAAAATAAGATTTCGCATTCTCCGCAGGTCGAGGTCAGACTGTCTGCAACGGAATTTCATAAGCCACAGAGCGCCTGAGGTACTGATTGCTTCGAAGAAAAGGACGATAGTGATGCCCAGAAAAATATATGTAGAGATGTCGAAAAACCAGTTGGAGTTCACTAAGGCATTTCCTGTAAAATTTATTCGATTGGCGATCAGGATTCTTGAAATGGTGGATAGTGGTGCCAGTGGGAGAATATAGACGAAGCGTTTCCAGCTGATGTCAAGTTTTTGCTTTGAATGGGCCCCGTGATTTGCTCGCTCCTGAGGATTCTTTCTTTGGTAAGTGCTTATAAATGCCTTGATGCATACCCAGGTGATCGGCAGGTAGACCAGAGCAATGAAGGTCGCCATGATGTATTGAAGAATGCTTTGATCTCCAATTGGGTGTTGCAATGTTGCTTTGAGTCCTTCTGGCAGGCGTTCGTACCACTTCGGTGGAACCAGGTAGCCCGGAGTGTACGTGAAGTGGTCGTAGAGATTGGGGGATGCATAGGGATTAATCAGTGTCAGCTCATCGAGTTGCTCCAGTTGCTCCGCGCCCGAGGAGTTGTCGATGAAGCGGTACATTCGATCGATATTTTCAACGGTTTCTTGTGAAAATAAGTAGTCTTCGTTATTTTTGTCGCTGTCAATCAGTCTGGTAACAGTGATTGCAGTTCCTGGCATTGTCCAGGAGGGAAATGATTTATCATTTGGGATGTTGATCTTTTCCTTGGAGTGTGTGAAGGCGTAGTCAAGGATCTCCTTGAGCTTTAATGCCGATTCTTCTTTGACATCATTCCGAATGCTTGCTGGGATGGCGGAATCGTCAATAGTGCGAGTTGCTGTTTGGAAAAGGATTTCCGCTTCTTGGATTTGTTGCAGGCTGGCTTCGCTCCAGAAAAATCCAGGTTCTGACTCGGCGTTATTACTAACTGCATCAATGATTTCGCCGACGCGTGCCATGGCTGCGTAGAACCGCAGCAAAGTGGCCTCTGGTGTGTACCCGGTGATTTTCCCCAAATATGATTGTTCCCAGTTATCCGCGTAAATCTCAATATCTTCGAAGAATGGTTGGTCTTCAAGGGGAATCAATGCCTTCGTGGTTTTTGGATCAACCTGGCTCAAGGAGCTGTCGTGGGTGCGAGTGTTTGCATGTGTGCGATTCAGATTCGCCTGAGTCAGTGGCAAGCCAATGGCAATCAGCACCCCGAAAAGCCAGTAGATCGCTTGCCTTCGCATGTCATCAGGTTCTGCTACTAGCCGAAAGTTACAGACGGTTATTAGACTTGTCACATCAAATTTGTTGGGTTTGTTTTGCCTTCAGGGCTCATTTCAAATCCCTCTAGCTGGAGCAGCTGCACTCCTCTCATCCCGACGCCGGTGATGTGAACCTTCGACTGGTGCGGCATCAATTCCTGCCTCACCTGACGTCAGGTGACGCATTGCATGCGGGATCCTTGGGTTGCATCGCTCTGAGCACCGATGCAGCTCACGGCCAGTTCAATCGGTCGTCTGCCCTGGCCGATCGCAGTGAAAATGGCGACCCTCTCGGCGCAAATGCTGAGCCCATAACTGGCATTTTCCACGTTGCAGCCTTCGATCACACTGCCGTCATCACATCGCACAGCTGCCCCCACGTAGAAGGCCTAATTGGGGCAATGGGCACGGTTGGCGGCCTCACGAGCCCGAGCCAGTAGAGCCTCAGCGTTGTTCGCGGCAGGAGCCATGAGCCGTTTCAAAAAGGCTGCTCAGGGTTTGCGTCCCCCACCGATTGGGTTAGGTGGGATTGATGGCTGAGTTTGAACCCATTTTGTGGATCAATGATTACATCTCCGCTGACAGCGACATGACTCTCCCGGGCAGGTTTTCTGGAGATTTCGGAGCCATCGAAGTTCAGTGTTCTCAAGGGAGCTTTGTACGGCCAGTGATAGGTCATGTGTGTCCCTTCCATATGCTCAACATTGGAACTGCTGAAGCGTTCCACCCAGTGTGTGAGCCTGCTATCGATCACCGTTTCCGGTTCAATTCCCGGGTCATCACTCCGCTCAACCCGGAACTGTTGCTACTGAAGCTGACGGTTGCCAGGAATGGTCTGGACTGACTACCTGGCCTTCACGGTCAGGATCGTGCAGACCAGTGGAGGTGGAGAAGGTGCTGAGACCGACAGGTGGCAGCGATCAGGCCACGGCCGCGAAGCTTTCGCGGAAGGCGTTGATCGTCGCCTCGATATCGGCGTCGGAGTGCGCGAGGGAGGTGAAACCGGCTTCGAAGGCCGACGGTGCGAGGTAAACACCCCGCTCGAGCATGGCGCGATGCAACTTGCCGAAGCGTTCAGAATCCGTGGCCTTGGCTTCTTCAAAGTTGCGCACCGGGCCTTCGCACAGGAAGAAGCCGAACATGGCGCTGACGCTGGCGGCTGTGATCGAAATGCCAGCGGATTGGGCGCTGTCTTTGATGCCCGCCACGAGCTTGTGGGTTGTGGCCGTCAGCTTTTCGTAAGTGCCGGGCTGTTTGAGCAGTTCCAGCGTCTTGATGCCAGCGGTCATCGCCAGGGGGTTACCGCTGAGGGTTCCGGCCTGATACATAGGGCCAGCCGGAGCAACCATCCCCATGATGTCGGCGCGGCCGCCGTAGGCGCCCACGGGCAGTCCGCCACCAATGACCTTGCCCATAGTCGTGAGGTCTGGAGTGACGCCGAAATGCTCCTGGGCACCGCCGTAACTGATCCGGAATCCGGTCATCACTTCGTCGAAGACGAGCAGTGCACCGTTCTCTTTGGTGAGTTCCCGCAGACCTTCGAGGAAGCCTGGTTCCGGCTGAATGAAGCCGGCGTTGCCAACAATGGGCTCGAGAATCACGCCAGCAATGGCGTCGGGGTTCTCGGCGAACAAAGCCTTAACGGCCTCGAGATCGTTGTAGGGCGCCGTCAGGGTGTTGGCTGTGGTGCTGCGGGGCACCCCTGGGGAATCGGGCAGGCCAAGGGTGGCAACGCCAGAACCAGCCTTCACAAGGAACATGTCCGCATGGCCGTGGTAACAGCCCTCGAACTTGATCACCTTGTCGCGGCCGGTGTAGGCGCGGATCAGGCGCAACACAGCCATGCAGGCTTCGGTGCCGCTGTTGACGAATCGCACCATCTCAACGCTGGGCACAGCGTCGATCACCATTTCGGCCAAGGTGTTTTCCAGGGCACAGGGTGCTCCGAAGCTTGTGCCCTTCTCGATCGCCTCCTGCAGTGCTGAGATCACCTCGGGGTGGGCGTGGCCGCAGATGGCCGGTCCCCAGCTGCCGATGTAGTCGATGTATTTATTGCCATCCACGTCCCAGGCATAGGGTCCCTTTACCCGATCGAACACGATCGGCTGACCGCCTACAGACTTGAACGCCCGCACAGGAGAGCTGACACCTCCGGGCATCAGGGCTTGTGCTGCGCCGAAGATGTCCTGGGAGTGGCTGGTATTCAACGCGGGAGCTGTCACTGGAACCGACGCCAAAGGGCTGATGCAAACCGAGCAACATCCTGACTCAGGAACGACCGGTTCCGATTGCTGTGTTTCTTAATTGCCCACTTCGCAAGCATTTTGATGCGTAATCTTTGATCAGATCGAGATCGATGTGTCCCACGACTGGTCAGTACTGGAGAGGGATTTACGCCACTGTCTGCCCCCTCGGGCCATTGTGGCGAAGCGTCAAGAACTACTTAGTTACGACTGTGACGGACTGACGCTTGAGCGCCACTGTCCTCCCCTGGCGGTCCTGCCGGAAACCACCGAGCAGGTCGCCGCGGTGTTGCAGTGCTGCCATCAACGTGGCGTGCCGTTTGTGGCTCGCGGCAGCGGTACTGGCCTCTCGGGGGGAGCGCTGGTGGATCAGCAGGCGCTCCTGGTCGTAACCAGCCGCATGCGTCGGGTGCTTGAACTTGATTTGGCCAATCAGAGGATCACGGTTCAGCCCGGGGTCATCAACAGCTGGGTGACGCGCGCTGTTGCAGGTGATGGGTTTTATTACGCCCCGGATCCGTCCAGCCAGGTGGTCTGCAGCATCGGCGGCAATGTGGCGGAAAACTCGGGCGGGGTGCATTGCCTCAAATACGGCGTGACCAGCAACCACGTCCTGGGGCTTGAGGTGGTGCTGCCCGACGGAACCATCATGCAGTTGGGGAACGGGCTGGCTGAATCCTGCGAATTGGATCTACGTGGTGCGTTCATCGGAAGTGAAGGCACGCTGGGCATCGCGACGGCCATCACCCTGCGCCTGCTTCGGGCGCCGGAGTGCGTGAACGTGCTGTTGGCTGATTTCGCCACGATGGAAGCTGCAGGGGAAGCGGTGCGATCGGTGACCGCGAGCGGTCTCTTGCCGGCGGGGATGGAAATCATGGACAACGTCACCATCAATGCCGTCAATGATTATTTCGGCTACGACGAGTACCCCCGTGACGCTGCGGCGGTTCTGCTGATTGAGCTCGATGGCCAGGAGGCTGAAGTTCAGGAGTCTTCAGAACGGGCCGAAGCGCTTTGTCGAGCGTCAGGGGCCCGAGGTCTGCGTCGGGCTCAGGACCCCACTGAGTGCGCGATGCTCTGGAAAGGACGTAAATCGGCGTTTTCAGCGGTCGGCAAAATCACGCCGACCTACTACGTGCAAGACGGTGTGGTGCCTCGCAGCAGCCTTCCGTCGGTGCTTGCGGCCATTGAACGGCTCAGCCAGCTGCACGGCCTGCCCGTGGCCAATGTTTTCCATGCGGGCGATGGCAACCTTCATCCACTGATTCTTTATTCCCTGGACCAGCCCAATGTGGAGCGGAGCGTCAAGGAGCTCGGTGCCGCCATCCTGCGGGTTTGTCTTGATGCCGGTGGCAGCATCAGTGGAGAGCATGGTGTCGGCGCCGACAAGCGTTGCTACCTCGACTGGATGTTCAACCCCGACGACCTGGAAACGATGGGGCTGTTGCGGTCCGCCTTCGACCCAGACAACCATGCCAATCCGGGCAAGGTGCTTCCCACGCCGCGCACCTGCGGTGAATCGGCCAAACGCAGGGTCACGCTGCCTGCAGGAGTTGAGCTCTACTGAACTGGATCAGAACATCAACTCATTGCTCTCGTCGTCGTCGGCTGGTGGCCAGTCCAGCTCAACGCTGACCGGAGCATGGTCACTGGGCTGTGGGTTTCCGCGGATGCCTTTGTGGATGACGCAGCTGCGGGCAAGTTCCAACAGTTCCTCACATACATAAATGTGATCGATGCGCCAGCCGCGGTCTCGGTCCCAGGCACCGCTGCGGTAGTCCCACCAGCTCCAGTGACCAGAATCCGGTTCAAACACCCGGAACACGTCTTGAAGCCGCTCACCCAGGGCTTCACGGAGAGCATTACGTTCGGCATCGCTCGCCATGATTCCGCCGGTCTGTCGATCGGGGTCGGGAAGATCGCGTGCTTCGAGGCCGATGTTGAAGTCGCCAACCATGCACAGCGGCTCGCCGCGTTCCTGCTGAGCATCGAGATAACGCTTTAAGCAGCCGAGCCAGGTCAATTTGTAGGGGTATTTATCCGACTTCAGGCTCGATCCGTTCGGCACATAGAGGTTGAGCACGCGAACACCGTTCAGCAATGCGCTGATCACGCGCCTCTGTGTGCCGAGACCTTGCGCTTCAGCATCATTCGGGAGCTCCCCAACAAAGCCGCAGCGCACATCCTCCAAGGGCTCGCGGCTGATTAGGGCAACGCCGTTGTAGGCCTTTTGGCCATGGATGTGCACTTGCCAGCCAGCAGCTTTGAAGCTTTCAAGGGGGAATAGGGGGTCATCCACCTTGGTCTCCTGCAGACAGAGCAGATCCGGTTGCTCGTTCTCCAGCCAGCTGAGCACTTGGTCCAGTCGCGTGCGAACCGAGTTCACGTTCCAGGTGGCGATCTGCACGGTTGATCGAGTGTTGTCAAAGACCCTTAGCATCAGGCAACCCGGATTCCGCTGATGTCTCCCCGTCTTGCGGCTGTCGCGCAACTTGTTCTGTCGTCCCTGGTGGCAACGTCCATCCCGGTAGGCGCACGTGCCCAGGTGGAAGCGCCTTTTCAGAACCGCGAAGAACGCGAGATCTATGGTGAAACCAATGGCAGCGGCTCAATTTTGGATGCCGCCAACCCAATGGATTTCCTGAATCAGATCCGGAGGGCGACGGCCATGGATGACGCCACTCCACCCTCCGATGCGATTGATGCGGCGCTTAAGGCCTATCAGAACCCTCCTGAAACGCCGTAGTGCTGGGATGTTCAGAAGCAGTATTGAGGGCTTGCACTTATATCCGAGCTGTCCTGCCACCAAATCGATCAAAGGATTGTTTCGTCCGTTTGAATCCCACGTTCCCGGGCCTGCTTCACCAGGGCGTGAACAGCTTCCGGATCCCCTTGCTCTTGCTGCAACAGCGCTAGGGCCAACAGGGGCCTTGCGTCATTCGCGTCCTCTTGGGCCAGTTCTCCATACAGCTCTATCGCGGCCTGATTGGATCCGCCTTGTCGCAGAAGATCAGCCAAAAGCAAACCGATCTCTAAACGCTGGCCAGGCTCCAGGGCTTTGAACCGGGGGGTGAGCTCCGCTTTGGCCTGGTGATGGCGTCCCTGCTCTTGATCCAGTAGCACCAGCAGCTGCAGCACCTGCAGATCATTCGGATGCAGTCGCATCAGATATTGAAGGCTGCGCCGAGCTGCTTCTAGCTGGCCATTCCGACGTTGCAGTTCCGCTTTGAACAGGGTGAGTTTTCGCGGCCTGGAGCGACCAGATAGCCATGGTTGCAGCATCACTTCGGCCTCTTGCAGGCTTCATTGCAACCAGGCGTTCCAGCAGCAGGCGCCGCTCTGCCTCGCCGAGGTTTTGCTGATCCTGGAGTTGCCGCAGCAGCGTTTCATCCTGCTGATCGTCAGCCAGGCGACTCGCTCGCGCACGGGTTTCCGGGGCCATGGAGGCCGCGGCGATCCATCCGACCAGTGCAGCACTACCCATGGACGCCATCAACAACAGAATCCTGCGCGGGATCGGCATCCGATTTCGAATCAGCCACTCCAGTCCGAGGAGATTGCGGTGGGCTGGCTACAGTCTTCACAAGGGTTTTTGACTACGCCAGGATCAGCATCAATGCGCGCCCATCCGATTCCCCCGGTCACAGAGCCGTTGCAGTACCGGGCCATCGGGCTTGTGCGCGGCACTTATGCCCCAACCGATACCGAGCAACTTACCCGTGGCACCTTGACCGATGCCCGAGGGGTGCCCCTGGAAACTGTTGTGCTTGGTCGAGTGCTCACCCTGATTCGGCGGCATCTGCCCTTGGATCAACCCCACCTCTGGGTCGTATACCCCAGAAGTCGTGAAAGTGATCATCTGCATTTGCAGATTGCTGGGGTCTGGGAACCCAGCACCCTTGCTCCGGACCAAGCCAATGCCTCTGACACCTTGCCTGAGGGTGATGACTTTTTCTCCGTCAGGGGGGAGTTGATCTTCACCAAGCCTGAAACCGGCGAAATGGTGGTGAAGGTGCGGCAGCAGGCTCGCGCTGACGGCCACCGTCCTCTTCCTTTCAAACTACAGATCAAGGGCGAGCTTCCCCTCGCACACCTGCGTCACTTTGTCAGCCTGGACCTGCGCCGACAGGGCCAGGAACTGCACCTGGAACAGCACGAGGTGATTGCACCCATGCCGACGCGTGGTGGCAAATCCAAGGGAGGACGTGGGCGTGCAACCTCCCGCGCTCGCAGCTGATGGCAGAGGGGGGGCAGGGCTCCACGGGGGCACTTCGAGCTGGAGTCGCTGTTGCCGGCATTACGGTCCTCGGCGCTTTTGGTCCTGCCCTGGGCCTATCGGCTGCCTGGATCGTGGTGGCCGTTGGGGGTGCCTTGGTCACGCTGAGCGTTGATGCCGCCAGCTGGGAAGGCATGGGCGGACACATCCTTGCCGAAACTTTGCCTGGTGGGCAGGAGCGTTTGCGTCGGATTGCGGTGCATGAGGCGGGTCATGTTCTGATCGCGGAAGAGGAGCAACTTCCGGTTCAACAGGTGCTGGTGGGAACCCTGGCCTGTTTTCGTGCGGGTTTGCGCAGCAGCGGCGCCACTGAGTTCGCCGTGCCCGACAGCGTCCGCATGCCCCTTGAGGATCTAAGGCGTTGGAGCCGGGTGCTTCAGGCCGGCATCGCTGCTGAGACTGTGGTCTTCGGCAAGGCCCGCGGAGGTGCCGATGACCGTGCCTTGTTGGGACGGCTTTGGGGGCTGTCGGGCCATGATTTGGCTACGGCTCAAAGGGAGCAGCGTCGCGCCCGCCGGGAGATTGAGCAGCAGTTGCGTCAGCAGCGTGAAGCGCTTGACCTGCAAGCCGGTGTTCTGTTGGAGGCGGCCCCGCGTCTAGGGCGATGAGCGCTCTTTGGATTGACGCACCAACGGGCTTGGCGGGAGACATGCTCCTGGCCGCAATGTTTGATTTGGGCGTGGATCAGGCTGTGGTGGAGTCGTCTCTGACGACCCTCGGTTTGGCAGGCCGCTACCGCATCACCCTGCACGAGTCGCGCAGCGGCGGTCTCCGGGGGGTACGCGTTCATGTGCAGGGTCTTGAGGATCAGCCCCACCACCGCCACTGGTCGGGGATCCGCGATCAGATCAATGCAGCTGCCTTGGCTCCAATGCTGAAACAACGGGTGCTCGCCGTGTTCACCCGTCTGGCGGAAGCCGAAGCCAGCGTGCATGGCACTTCGGTAGAGGCCGTTCACTTCCATGAGGTCGGAGCCATCGATGCCCTCGTGGATGTGGTGGGCGTCTGTGCGGCGATTGACGATCTCAACCCGTCAGAGATCGTCTGTTCCCCGTTGCCTGCAGGGAGCGGAACGGTGGCAACCGCCCATGGCCTGTTGCCCGTGCCTGTTCCTGCCGTGCTTGAACTAGCGCGCCGTCACCGCATCCCTTTGCTTCAGGGCGGAGACCTTTCCACCGGAGAGCTGGTGACGCCCACGGGTCTTGCCCTGGTGTCGGTTCTGGCAGATCAGTTTGTCGCTCCTGATCGTTTCGTGGCCGAAAAGATTGGCATCGGCCTCGGCCATCGCCAGCTTGATCGCCCCAACCTGGTGCGCTTGGTGCTGCACACCCAAGCGGCGAATGCTGTGGAAGGCCCCCGTTGGGAGTCGTTGGTCGTGCAGGAAGCCTGGATTGATGACGCCACCCCTGAAGAGGTTGCGGTCTTGGCCAATCGCTTGCGTGATGAAGGCGCGATTGATGTGGCAGTGCAGCCGTTGTTGATGAAAAAGGGCCGCAGTGGTCAGTTGCTGACGGCACTGGTTCGGGATGGGGATGCCGACCAGCTCCGCAGCCTCTGGCTTAGTGCTGGTAGCAGTATTGGCTTGCGGGAGCGGCGACAAGGCCGTTGGGTGTTGCCGAGGCGGCAGGGCGTGCTCGAAACCCCCTGGGGGCCCGTCGCCGCCAAACAGGTGCGTCGCCCCGATGGCCGTTGCACCGTCAAAGCCGAAGCGGATGCCCTTGAGGCCCTTCAGGCCAGCACCGGGTGTGCTTTGGATGAGCTGCGGGCTGCTGTTGCTGTTGCACCATTTGCCAGCACAGAAGATTGGGGCTGATGTGTGGATTTTTCCGTCAACCTAAGCTCTGGATCACGCTGGCCAGCCTGATCTTCATCGCTGTGGCTTTGGCCCAGCAGGCGGGTCAACTTCGCCAGCTGAGCTTGGTGGCTAACGGTTGGTGGTGGCTGGTGCTGGGGCTGGGACTGACCTGGCTCAGCATCCTGATCAATGGTCTGGCCTGGCGGGATCTGCTGGTTTGGTTGAGACACCATCCCCAGGACTTCGCCGTGGTGCCGCTTTTTGTGCGCAGCAATCTGCTCAAGTACCTGCCGGGAGGGATTTGGCATCTGGTGGAACGGGTCCGGGTGCTGCGCCCAGCAATTGGAGGCGGCCCGGCCCTGGCCGGAGTGATCCTTGATCCACTCCTGATCGTGGCGGCATCCGTTCTCGTTGTAGTTGCTGGTGGATGGCAGCAGGGCCTTGTCCTGCTATCACCCTGGCCTGCACTTCTGATGATTCCGCGCTGGCGGGAGCCGCTGCTGCGTCGGCTCGAGCGCTCGAAGGCCGCGCAGCTGCAGTCGGCTGGCAGTGGGCCCCTGGAGAGTGAGGGGAGTGGCCGCGGCGGCTATCCCTGGAGGCCCCTAAGCCTTCAGTTGCTGTTTGTGCTCTGCCGCTTTGCCGGGTTCTGGTGCAGCGTGCAGGCCTTCGGCATTCACAGCCCGGCGCCATTCACCTGGCTTGCGGCCTTTGGACTGGCCTACGCCGTTGGGCTGGTGGTTCCAGGAGCACCCGGGGGGCTGGGGGTGTTTGAGGCCACCCTGCTGCTGCGTTTGGGTTCTGCCGTGCCAGAGGCTCAGCTGCTCGCGGTTGTTCTTAGTTACCGGCTCCTCTCCACCCTGGCCGATGTTCTTGCCAGCGGTGCACTGGTGGCTGATCGGATGGTGGGGCAACGTTTGAAACGCCCCCGCTGACCCCCGTGCTGTTGTGCTGCTAAGTCGTCGCCGGATGCTGCAGTTGGTTCTTGGCACCGGTCTCACTGCAACGGCCCTGCCCTTGAACGCCGCCAAGCGGACTGTTCTCCGGGTTGCGCTGATCAGCGACCTCAACAGCAGCTATGGCTCCACCAGCTACATCCCTGCCGTTGATCAGGGGCTCGAGCAGCTGATTGCCCTTGAGCCGAATCTTGTTGTGTGCGCTGGCGACATGGTCGCGGGTCAGATGCGAGGCCTCAGTGGCCAGCATCTGGATGCGATGTGGCGGAGTTTCGAAAGGTCTGTTCTGCAGCGGCTTCAGGCGGCGGACATACCACTGCTCCCAGCGATCGGGAACCATGACGGTTCACCTGGGTTCCCAGCGGATCGTGCGGCTGTGCGTCGGTTCTGGACCCCGATCCGTTTACGCATGGGATTGGCGTTTGTGGATGCCTCGCAGTTCCCGTTTCGCTACACGGTGCTGCAGGACGGGATCTTTTGGCTGGTCTGGGATGCCAGCTCAGCCCGTGTTCCTGAGGCTCAGCTGGCCTGGGCACGAAAGCAGTTGGCCAGTCCCCAGGCACAAGCGGCTCGCGCTCGGTTTGTGGTGGGTCATCTCCCCCTGGTCGGCGTTGGTCAGGGCAAGGATCGCCCCGGTGAGGTGTTGGAAAAGGAACGCGCGCTTCAGGCCTTGATGGACGCCGCCGGAGTGCAGGCCTACATCAGTGGTCATCACCACGCCTGGTTCTCCAGCCGTCGTGGCCAGCTCGATCTGATCCAACTCGGCGCCTTGGGCAGTGGCCCGCGGCGCCTGCTGGACGGTGTAGCGCCAGCACAGCAGACCTTCACGTTGCTGGAGATCGATGCTGAGAGGGGCACACTCTCGGAGATCACCTATGCCGTCTCTTCAGGACAGCCGCTGTCCTGGTCAACACTTCCTCCCCATCTCAGCACCCGTGCTGGGCTGCTTCAACGCAATGCATCAAAGCGGTTGTTGCGGGGATGACGGTCTCTCACGTCTGGAGGCTTGATCCAGCGTTGGCACCAAGGCGATGGCGGCGAACAGCCCCAGAACGAGGATCATCAGGGCAGGCAACATCGCTTCTGCCAACCGTTCATCGCCGGCGTACTGGAACACGCGCACCGAGAGGGTGTCGAAGTCGAAAGGCCGCAGAGCGAAGGTGAGGGGAAGCTCCTTCACCGTGTCGACAAATACCAGCAGGAGCCCGACTGTGATAGGTCCGCGCAAGAGGGGAAGGTGCACGCGTTGGAGCACGCGCTGCCACGGTGATCCCATCCCCGTAGCCGCCTCATCGAGGCTTGGGCTGATCCGCTCAAGGGCCGCGTCCAGGCCACCTTTCGCCACCGCCAGAAATCGATCGCTGTAGCCCCACAGCAGCAGGAACAAGGGGGCGACCTGCCAGGGGGCACCGGTGAGCAACAGGGCCAGAGCTAGGACGGTGCCCGGGATGGCGTATCCCGTTCCAGCTAGGAAGGTGAGGCTCTTCAGCCATGGGGCACTGGACCAGCGTTTGGCAATAGCCAGCACCAGCGCTGCTGTGACAGCCAAAAAGGCAGCAACTAGGGCCAGCAAAAGACTTCGGCCGCTAAGGCTGATCAAATCGTCGTTCCAGCTGTTTTGGAGCTGATCCAAGTTGCTGGCGGCCCACAGCAGCGGTGTTCCCAGACTCACGATCGGAGGGATAACAGCAAGCAGTTGCGCTAACCCAGCACGGAGTCCATGCAGGCGCCAAGCGGTTGCGTCCCCGCCGGCCACGCCATCGCTCCAGCGTCGACTGCGCCAGCGCAGGCTGCGTTCACAAAACACCAACGTCAGCACGATCACCAGCGTGATCAAGGCCAAGCTGATGGCTCCTGCGGGATCGCCATTGGACTGCCAGGTTTCCAGGATGCCTGCGGAGAGACTTGGAATGCCGAGGAGCTGGACGGCGCCCAGCTCATTGACCACTTCCATGCCCATGAGAGCGACGCCGGCTCCGATCGCGGGCAGTGCAATAGGTAAGGCCACACGCCGGAAGGCTGACCAGGGACCGACCCCCAAGCTGCGACATGCCTCTAACTGACGCTGGCCGCTAACGGAGAAACTTTCGGTGCTCAGCAGGAACACGTAGGGGTAGGTAGTCAGGGCCATCACAGCGATGCCCCAACCCATGCCGTGAATGGTCCAGCTGTGGCGACTTCCCAGATCGACAAGGGTGGCTGAGAGGAGATAGGCCGGCGTTGCCAGGGGAATCAGCTGGGCAATGCGCAGCCATTGCCGACCAGGAAAACGGCAGTTGCAAAGCAGCCAACCATTGGCTGTGCCGAGAACGGTGCCTAGCGTTGCTGTACCAAGCAGCAGCTCGACTGTGCCAAAGATTTGGCGCATGCCGTCGGGGCCAAGATCGCTGAAGCCGCTGTGCAGGGACGTCAGGGCTTCCTTCACCAGCGTCAGCACGGGCCAGATGGCGACGAGGCCAGTGATAGAGGCGATCAGAATGAGGACCAGCCGGCTCGGGCTTGGAACAATCCGGTTGGGCAGCAACTTCAATTCAGCGATGGGCCGGACACCGTTGTCGCGACATGGCGTTGTGACATTGCCATGAAACGAGTCTGGCGATGAACGAACTAGATCTGGTTCATGGCGTGCAAACCGCACGCCAGCTTCGATCATTTGTCACACTCATAAGCTCGGTCGGTTCCCAAGCTTCATCTGATCTGTGGAACAGCTGCTCCCGATGGAGCCAACGGTTGCTTTATGCGGGGTCTGGCATAGCTACGGCGATGCATCCGAAGGCTGGACCCTTAAGGGGGTGGATCTTCAGGTAGAGCCTGGCGAGCTGCTGGGTCTGCTTGGGCCCTCGGGTTGCGGCAAAACCACCCTGTTGCGTTTGATTGCCGGCTTTGAACGTCCCTTGCGGGGCACGGTGCAGCTGGATCAGCGCACCGTGGCTGGAAATGGGGTCTGGATGGAACCAGAACGCCGGGGCGTGGGCATGGTCTTCCAGGACTACGCGCTTTTTCCTCACCTGAATGCCTGGCAGAACGCCAGTTTTGGCTTGCCTCGGCGCCACCCCAACCTCGAGCGTGTGGCCTGGCTGTTTGAGTTGCTCGCACTGCATGGACTCGAGCAGCGCTACCCGCACCAGCTGTCCGGCGGCCAGCGGCAACGGCTGGCGTTGGCGCGTGCTCTCGCTCCGGCTCCACGGGTTGTCTTGCTAGATGAGCCTTTCTCAAGTCTTGATGTGGAGGTGAGGCTGCGCCTGCGCGGCGAGCTCTCCTCCGTGCTGGATGCCTGCGGCGCCAGCGGCGTGATCGTCACCCATGACCCTGGAGAAGCCCTGGCAATCTGCGATCGCGTGGCTGTGATGCGGGATGGTGTGCTGCATCAATGTGCGTCGCCCCCCGAGATCGTGCGATCACCAGCGACGCCATTTGTAGGGTCCTTTGTGCTTCAGCGCAACCTGATTCCGGTGCACGCCGGCGACCAAGGGCAATTTTCTTGTCTGCTGGGAGATCTGAATGCATCTGATCCTTGGTTGCAGGCCGACCGCAGAGCATCCGGTGATTATTCTGTGCTGGTGGACCCGCACGACATCAATGTCGTGGCCGATGCGGGAGGCGAGGCAATCGTGCTGGGACGTGAATTCCTGGGGGATGCCTGGGAATACCGACTCCTGATCGCCGACCTGCTTGTGCGTGCCCACTGCCCGATTGATCAAGAGCTTCCTCCGCAAACCCTTTGCCGTCTCACCTTCAGAGATGGGGCCCGGCACACGGTGCTTCCTCATGCCGAGCTGAACTGAGCAGTTCAAGGATTCCTGTTGCTTTCCCAGGTAATCGGGTCATTCAGCTTGATTCGCCCGGTGGCACGCACACTGAGCCGAACCCCAGCCGTGACGTTGTTGTGCCGTGCTGTGGCCCGCAGAATCTACATCTCTTCAGGGAGTTCGGATTGGGCCAGGGTTGTGACGACGCAGCGGGGGCAGCCTCCGTCCACGTGAAGCTCTACTTGATCGCCGATGCTTTGGATTCCTCCAATCCACTCTTCTTCCACAAAGCCGCTCTCAGTTCCCTTTGGCTCGACCAGAAGGTTGGGGCGAAAACGTTCCACTGCGAAATCAAGACTTGGTTCCAGTTCTTGAAGAGCCTTCAGGGTGGCGGTGCTGATGGCGTGGATCGGGCAGGCATCGAAGAAGGTTCCTTCCGGCATCCGCAGTTCTGTGATGACGTTCTGAAAATCCCGTTCGCGAATGTCGGGCCAATATTGATCCAAGCTGGCGTTTGGCAGTGCTTGATCCAGAAGCGCAATGTCACGTCCCAGCTGGGCGGAAAGCACCTGGATTAAGGCAGGGTCATCACTGCGTTTGGTGGTGGGTGCGGCTTCAGCGCCGGCGAAGGGACCATTAACAGTGATCGGCGGCAATGGCTCACCGCTTTTCGGCTCATCGGTGAAAGAGGCGGTATACGAGAGCAGATCCTTCCAGAGATGGGGATTCTTTGCGCTGGCCACACGGGAAGTCGCATGGTCCCAGAGGGCGTAGCAGCGATCTCCCACCACCCCATGGCTGTCGATATTCATGGACGTCATGGATTCTCCCAGCATCGACTTCACCGGGTAGCGCCAGAGGCTACGCACGCGTCCAACGATCACCCCTCGTGCAATGTCGGATGCTCTTCTGAACCAAGTCAGTGTCGTCAGTCCATGAGGCGGGGACTGTCCCGGTCGTTACGGCGTGAACAGACTTGATCGATCCAGGGCAAAAAAATCCCCCGCCACAGCGAGGGATCGAAGAGATGAATATTGCTCTGCTTAGCGTTGGTGATGACGCACAGGGATTGGTACGAGTGCTGGCTGGCGTAAGCCTCCTCCCCCATTGTCGTCATCGGAATCAGCCAGGAGCCAAAGCAGCAAGCTGGCAAGACCAAAGACCGCTGCGAGCAGCAGTGGTTCGACCATTAAGGTTTCTTCCATGCCACGCACAATAAGCAGCATTCCTGGGTTCTGCTGAATCAGCTGAAACCTTTTCCTGCATCTGTTGCCACACAGGCCTGGAGTTGCTCCCTCAAGGTGCTGTGGTCGATGTCACGGCCGATCAGCACCAATTGGTTTTTGCGATCATCGGTCCAGTCGGTGTCGTCAATGGAAAAGCGCTTGCCCGCCAAATGGAACACGTGGCGGCGTTCGCTTTCGTTGAACCACAAAACTCCTTTGGCGCGAAACACCTCCTGGGGCATTTGGTTGTCCAGGAAATTCTGGAACTTGCGCAGGGAAAAAGGCCCATCACTTTTAAAGGAGACGGAGGTGAATCCCTCGATGTCTTGATGGTCGCCATGGCTGTGTCCGTGCTCATGGCTGTGTCCGTGCTCATGACTGTGTCCGTGCTCATGGCTGTGTCCGTGCTCATGGCTGTGTCCGTGCTCATGGCTGTGTCCGTGCCCATGGCTGTGATCGTGCTTATGGTCATGGCTGCAGTGGCCATGGTCGTGGTCGCAGTCGCTGTGATCCAGGCTCGGATCATCCGAAGGCGCACTCACCTTGTCGGACTCAAACAGTCCGACGCTGAGCAGCAGGGCCAGGGGCACGTCTCCTTTCACAGACCTCAGGATGCGGGCGTCGTTTTTGACGTCTCTGAGTTGCTGCTCAAGGGCCTCAAGCCGCTGCTCGGAGACCAGGTCGCATTTGTTCAGCAGCAGGATGTCGCCGTAAATCACCTGGGCTCGGCCAACTTCCGTGTCCAGTACAACTTCATCGAAGTTTTCTGCATCGATCAACGTGATGATCGAATCAAGGCGGGTTTGATCCCGCAGCTCACTGCCAAGAAAAGTCATAGCTACCGGCAGGGGATCGGCCAGACCGGTCGTTTCGACGACGATGTAATCGAGCGGCTCAGGGCGTTCAATCACCCTTTCCACCGCCTCCATCAGCTCGTCGTTGATTGAGCAGCAGATGCAACCGTTGCTTAGCTCCACCATGTCTTCATCGGTGGTGACGATCAGATCGTTGTCGATGCCAATTTCACCAAACTCGTTCACCAGCACCGCGGTCTTCACCCCTTGCTGGTTGGTGAGGATGTGATTCAGCAGCGTGGTCTTCCCCGCTCCAAGGAAGCCGCTGAGAATGGTGACGGGGATGTTGGCGGTGGCTGGTGCAGTGGTCATTTGCAAGAACCCTCTCGACTCATGCTGGCAGCAGCGCCTCGATTGCGGCAGCCAGCTCCACATCAAGACTGCTGAGGCCGCCCAGATCATGGGTGGTCAGGTCGATCGACACGCGGTTGTAGACATTGCTCCAGTGGGGATGGTGATTCTTGGATTCGGCCAGCAGGGCCACCTTTGCCATGAATCCAAAGGCCTCCACAAAGCTGTTGAATTCCAGATCGCGGTGCAGGCATTCCCCTTTCGTAGTCCAATCTGGCAAGAGTTTGGAAAGCTCCGACTTTTGGGAGGCATCAAGACGTTTAACCGGCATCAGCTCGCAGATTCACCCAACCATTCTGGCGAGTGAAAAGCACGTTCAAGACGTTTTGAATCCCCCCCCCCCTCCGAGCTAGCTCTGCAATATTTGTGGGTTTTGTTCGAGGCAGGGTCAGCGAGCTTGCTGATCAGGTTGTGTGTTGATCAGTGATTGATGCCATCGATTTGACTTGTCGTGTTAAAAGAGAAAGTTGTAGTCAGGTTTTGAGCAAAAAAACATGACTTTTCGATTCGATGCGGGTTGTGTTTGATCTTGGCAATGGTATTTCTCTTCAAAATGTTGTTTTGATGAATTACATTTCTGCTTTTCTCCTCTAATTCTAGTAAAGATTATTTCGCTCTAGGGCCGTGTTCTCAGCATGACATTCCTGTGATGATTGTAACTTGTGTGGCCAAGTGCGTGTGGTAAGTTCAGTTGCCGCAGAATGCAGAATGCTTAACGCTCCAGGAAGGGATTCAGAGCCATCCCGTGAGAATTTTGAAAAGGCAGTTGTGATGATGGCTGCATCAATTTCTGGATGGATTAGCGACCAGAAATTGGAAAAAAGTACGGTAAATGAGGATGTTGAGTCCATAAGGAAATCGCAACTCCTTCTGCAGGCAACTGATCATTTGAGGCAGTACGGAATTATGGGTGCTCGAACAGCAGGCTTCGTCGCTTTAGTTGTGGCAGGTTTGTGGGCGCAAACCCAATTCAGAATTGGCTCATTGAGGGAGGAAGATGTTAAAAGCCAAATGTCATGGGTGATGCAATCTCCAGTAGTGCAGGTTTCTATTCAAGAAACTTTTAAGCCTCTTGATGATGAAAGCAAGCGTGATGCTCAGAACTTTGCGAGAGGTTCAGAATCGATAATCTTCTTGTTCGTCAGTACAGCACTGGAGAAATACTCTTCTATCGTAAAAGATGATGCTGATCTCTTCATTGAAAACAATCTAGCGGATCTTAGAGATTTAAGCGGTTTCTTTGCTGCTATTGATGAAGGTGGTTTGAGTTACCTTGCTAAGGTGCTGGAGCTTGCAGTGGTAACGACAATGAATAGCGCTTTGTTTGGTCGTGAATTCAGTTCTGAGAATTCATTATTTTATTCCGGAACAATCGAGTTGATTGGAGAGATTTTGGAGTTGGAGGCTTCTGTATAGGTATTGCCTCTAAGGTACGTCGCAGCGCATGTGAAACTTCATTGCGATTAAAGTTGAGATTGCCTTCGACGTGTTGAAGTTGCTTAGACATAAAGTTATTTTATGGGACGGCGTGTAGAGGCAAAAGAGCTGCTCGCACGGCAGCAAACAGAAGCGGTGTTGCTGCTGCGTCGGGTGAAGTTGATTTATTTTCGTCAGAGCACTGCAGCAAAATTTCTAATATCTATCGCGTCTGGGATAGCTGTCGCGCAAGACTACTGCCTAACTTGTGAAAGTGATTGAATCATCCAAAGACTACATTGTCGGTTGCCATCTTTTGGATGTCTTTTGCATTCCTCTTTGAGTGCGCATGCACAGAGGGATTTGTTGATCGGATCATGCTTATCCAGCTATCCCGTTCATGTTTCCGAACCCGCGGTAATTGTGGACAATGCGCAGCGACGTCGTTGTCCTATCCGATGGCTTGATTCACGTCATGGGAGTTGGTCAGTGCGACATGCCGAGGTAGCGGAAATGGAAAGCAGCCCCAACAGCGTCCTGTCGAGACTGGCTAACGCGAACAAGATTGGTTGATAGTGCCCGCTTCATAATGATAATCATTCTCACTTTTATTTTGCAATGGCCTGGTTGCTCGTTTTCACGGGTGGAGTCAGATCAGCGTTATTTCACCTGTGGTGAGCAGAGCTGCCAGGAACAGTATGTGGTGGTCTTGAGGTGACCGGCGAAGTTCTGGGCGTATGAGAGTTGCTGCCCATTCGGGTGAACCGCACAATCCAAAAAGGTGTCAATCGCTCAGATCGTGCAGACGATCAATCATCAGGTCGGTGTCTGTATCGATGCCGTCGTCGGTCTTCCAGGCATTGGGGTCGTGGCGAGCCTGAATCGCTTGATTGATTCGTTCTCTATTGCGAAGGCTCAGCAGGGTTTGAGGCTTAGCTGAGGCGTTCTGAGGAGAATCTGCGCCTGCTGAAACGTTTGCTGGCGTACCGAGCAGGTGGCAAGCAATTGTTCTGGTGTGAGCAGCACTGCGGTGTTCCCAGAGGTACACGGCTTGCCAGATGCCCAGCAGCAGCTTGCCTTCACTCACGCTCAGGCTGAGGGTCTGGCTGGTGAGAGCTGTTCGGATGTGGGCCGGCATGTCATCGGCTCCCTCGTCGTCATGGATATAACGGCGGTGTTCTGGAACGGCATCGGCCATCCATGCATCGAGGTCCTGCAGCACCCGTGGATCTGCGTTCTCGTTGATCGTGAGGCTGGCGCTGGTGTGCAGACATGTGAGGTGCAGGACGCCTTGGTCGAGGCCTGTGCTCTGGATCCAGGCGTTCAATCTGGCATCGAGACGGGTGAAGCCCTTCCCCGGGGTTTGGACTGATAGCCGATGCAGGATTTGCTGCACACCCACCACTCTCCAGCGTTCTCTTCTTACTTTGCGTGCTGAAGCTACGTCTGACCCAATGACTGGTTCCTCTGCCCCTGAACTAACAGTTCTATTCGATGGGGGCTGTCCGTTGTGTCTGAGAGAAGTGCGGTTTTTGCAGGGGCGTGACAGTCGGGGCCGGCTTGCTTTTGTTGATATCGATGCTGCTGATTACGACGCTGAGGCCCATGCCAGCATCAGTTACCGGGTTGCCATGGGCCGCATCCATGCCATTGCTGGCAGCGGGGAGGTGCTGCGGGATGTCGCTGTTTTTCGGGAGGCCTATCGCCTGATCGGCCTGGGCTGGCTGTACGCCCCGACTCGCTGGCCCGTGATCGGCGGTGCGGTCGATTGGGTTTACGGCATCTGGGCCGACCGGCGACTTCAGATCACAGGGCGTGCGGATTTGGAGACCCTGTGCCGGGGCCGATGTGAGTTGAGCTGAGCAGCCTTACTGGAGGGTCGACGGCTGTCTGTAGATAAGTTTGAGCGGCCAAAGAGCCATGGGAAGGGCAAGCCCAACGGCCGCACGCAGCATCAGTCGGCGCATCGATGCAGGAAGACTCAACTTCTTCACCATGCCCTGCATCGCTGCTTCGATGCCACCCCCAGAGTCGTTAAATTGATTGAAAGGAGAGTGAGATGGCTTCTGCCGCAACGGCTTGGGGGCAGCTAGGAGCCCATCTGCGAGAGACCCAATTGCTGGGTTCAATCCAGAGCACGCTGTATTGGGATCAGAACACCCGCATGCCCTCTGCAGGGGCGTCCTGGCGGGGTGAGCAGCTCACGCTTCTCGCCACCCAGCTGCATGCGCGTCAGAGCTCGGCTGCTTATGCGGATGTGCTGGGTGCAGCCCGTGAACATTGGAACTCCGGTGAGCGCTGTCCCGAGCAGGGCCGCAATTTGGACCTGCTTGAGCAGGATCTTTGCCGGCAGCAGTCGCTCGACCCAGCCCTGGTCGCTGCCTTGGCAACGGCCAAGGCCGAGGGCTACAACCTGTGGCAGCAAGCTCGGGCGGCGTCTGATTTCAGCCTCTTTGTACCGGCTCTCCAGACGTTGATTGACCTGCGACAGGAGCAGGCCAAACAGTTGGATGAGCCTCGCTCCTGCTGGGAGACCCTGGCGCAACCCTTTGAACCGGACTTGCGTCTGGAGCGTCTCGAGACCTTGTTTGCTCCGTTACGGCAACGTTTGCCGCAATTGGTCGCTCAGGCATCGACCCGTCCGCGCCCCCGATCAGCGGACTGGGATCTCGCCGAGTCCAACCAGCAACAGCTCTGTGATGATCTGCTCGGTGCCTGGGGCCGCAACCCCGCCATCACGTGCATGGCGCGCTCCCCCCACCCCTTCTCGATCACCCTGGGACCGCGGGATTACCGCATCACCACGCGTGTGGTGCCAGGTCAGCCGTTGTCGTGCTTCCTTGCCACCGCCCATGAATGGGGGCACTCCCTCTACGAGCAGGGGTTGCCGGACCAGAGCCACCAATGGTTTGCCTGGCCGCTGGGCCAGGCCACCTCAATGGCTGTGCATGAAAGTCAGTCGTTGTTCTGGGAAAACCGTGTTGCCCGGAGCTATCCCTTCTCCGAGCAGTGGTGGCCCCGTTTTGCCGAGGCTGGAGCACCTTTCAGTTGTGCCCAGGACATGTGGCAAGCGATGAACCCCATTATTCCCGGTTTGAATCGCGTTGAGGCCGATGAACTCAGCTATGGCATCCACATTCTGATTCGCACCGATCTAGAGATCGCCTTGTTGGAGAAGGGTTTAGCGGTCAAGGATCTCCCTGGCGAATGGAACCGGCTCTACAAGGAGCTCCTAGGAGTCCGCCCCATGAACGATGCCGAGGGATGCCTTCAGGATGTGCACTGGAGTGAAGGCCTGTTTGGCTATTTCCCGTCGTATCTGTTGGGGCACCTCATTAGTGCGCAGTTGAGCGAAGCGATGGCGGAGGCTATAGGTGCTCCGGAAGAGCACGTGGATCGTGGCGATGTCACGCCCTTGTTGGATTGGCTGCGTGAGCATGTTCACCCGCTCGGTCGCGGTGTGAATGCCGAACAATTGGTGGACAGGGTCACCGGTCGGCCCCTGAGTACAGATGCCTTCCTTGGCTATTTGGAGAACAAGCTTGATCGGCTGCACCAGACGACATAGCTGCTTGCAACTAGGGGGGCTTAGAAGGCCCGTATGATGCCCCGCGCTGTCCATCGCCGTTTATGGCCAACCTCGATCAGGCACCCAGCCGGAGCATGCCCAACCTGCTGCACGTGCTGCCGGCCTTCGCTGATGAAGCCGAACTTCGTCTCAACACGATCGTGGAGCTCAACTCCAACACGATCAACAAGTACGAGCTGATCACCGAAACCGGCCATCTGAAGCTGGACCGCGTCGGTTACTCCTCTCTGGCTTACCCCTTCGCCTACGGGTGCATTCCCCGCACCTGGGATGAAGACGGTGATCCCCTAGACATTGAAATCGTTGGTGTCACTGAGCCCCTGATTCCCGGTTCCATTGTGGAAGCCCGCATCATTGGAATCATGACCTTCGACGACGGTGGTGAAGTCGACGACAAGGTGATAGCTGTTCTTGCCGACGACAAGCGCATGGATCACATCAAGAGCTGGGAAGATCTCGGTGATCACTGGAAGAAAGAGACGACCTACTACTGGGAGCACTACAAGGATCTGAAGAAGCCTGGTACCTGCTCGGTGAACGGTTTCTTCGGCACCCAGAAAGCGATTGAGATCATCAAGAGCTGCGAGGCTCGCTACACGGCTGAGATCGATCCCAAGTTGGTCGATTGAACACGTCCTCTACTAGATCGACTGGTGATCAGGTGGGGTATGCCCCGCCTTTTTTATGGCTCGGCGTTCAGGCTTCCCCTCGATCGCCGCGGAGGTCACCAGGGGAAAAGAGGGCTGGGCAAGCGGGCGCTGGATCACCGGTCTCATGCTTGAGACCAAAGAGATCCTGAAAAGTTCAACCTCTGACACGACGCAGCTGTTTTTCCTCGAGGCAATGAATGCGCTGAGACCAGCAAGTCTTGTGCGTCTCATGAGGTGGTCGTTGGTTCCGGCGCTGGTGGCTGGCCTGTTGGCGGGATCCGTTTCTCCATCCCTTGCTGCTGACCCTGCTGCTCTGGCGCTGTTGCGACCTGCTCGTGAGTCGCACATCGAGCTCGACCTCAGCAAGCGACAGATCAACCTTGTGCCGGGTGAGCAGCAGCTTGAAACCTGGCCTTTGGCGATTGGAGATCCCAAGACGCCAACACCAATGGGAGACTTTGCCATTCTCAACAAGAGGTCAATCAGATCTATGTGACCCATAAGTCGGGCCAGCGGCGGGAGTTGCGCGGACCCAGCAGCCCCATTGGCGATCGCTATCTGGCCTTCCACCGCAATGGACGCGGCGAGTTTGGAATCCATGGAACGGCTTGGCCGCAGTGGGTTCAGATCCGTGCGGCCGTCAGCCTGGGCATCGTGCGGATGCTCAACACCCACATGCGGCAGCTGTTTGATGCCGTGGATGTGGGACCACGCCTACAGATTCGCAGTTGATCAGGCTTCAGGGCGAACGGTGTCGAAGATCTCCTTCAGGATCTCGCCGGCACCTTGACCTTTGAGGGTGTTGGCGAGGGAGACGCCGATGGCTTCGGCGTCTCTTGCGGCGCCGCTGGCTTGGTCGCGGATCAAGCGTTTGCCATCGAGGCTGGCCACCATCCCGGTGAGGATCAGTTGATCGCCCTCGAAAAGGGTGTTGACACCAATGGGAACCTGACAGCCACCCTCCAGTTCCCGCAGGAAAGCGCGTTCGGCCAAGCAGCGCTGGGAGGTGGGGGTGTGCTCCAGTACTTTGATCGCTTCCAGCACTTCAGGCTTGCCTTCAACGCATTCGATGCCCAGGGCTCCCTGGCCAACGGCGTGCAGGGAGATGTCACCGGGGATTAATTGATGAATCCGATCGGCAAAGCCCAGGCGGCCGAGGCCAGCCGCAGCCAGGATCAGGCAGTCGTAATCGCCGTTGTCCAATTTCTCTAGACGGGTAATCACGTTCCCCCGCACGTCCTTGAAGATCAGGTGGGGGTAGTGGTGACGCAGTTGGGCGAGGCGGCGGAGGGAACTGGTTCCCACGACCGATCCTTCGGGAAGGGTGTCGAGCTTGTAGGCCTGGTTCTTGGTATTCACCACCAGCGCATCAGCAGGGTCTTCCCGTTCGGTGATGCAACCGAGCATCAGCCCCTCAGGAAGGTTGGTGGGCAGGTCTTTCAGGGAGTGGACGGCGATGTCCGCCCGTTCCACCAGCATCTGGGCTTCCAGTTCCTTGGTGAACAAACCTTTGTCGCCGATCTTGGCCAGGGCGACATCCAGGATCTTGTCGCCCTGGGTGGCCATGGCTTCCACAGTGATCTTCAGGCCTGGGTGGGACTTTTCCAGTTCCGCTTTGACCCAATTGGTCTGCACCATGGCCAGCTTGCTGCGTCGTGAGGCGATGCGCAGTTCGGTGAGGGCCATGGACAGGGCGAATCAGCCGACCAGCCTACGCTTTTGGGTTTGGGTTCCCTGATTGGGCTTCAGGAGGTTGTGAAGCTTCGAAAGGGAAGATCTCTTTATGAAGAACGCTTAACATTCGCGAGCAACGCAGGACATTCATGCCCGGACCCGTCGTCAATGGCGTTCGTCAGGCAGGAGCGATTGGCTCGGTTGCCCCGGATCCCCAAGAGCAGGAAACCATGCTTCCACTGGTGGCTGAGGGCTGCATTCGTCTGATCCTGTTGTGCAGTGGCGATGTCCTGATGGCACGGCTGCGCCACACCACAGATCGCGATGGAGACCATGCCTATCAATTGCTGCGCCCCCGTCTGGTGGGATCAGCGGCGGAGCCCTTGCACGACGGGCAGTCCAGCTGGGTGCTTCATCCTTACCTAGAGGGGCTGACATCGCAGCACAATCTGGTTCTGTTCAAGGGGGCAGTGGCCTCAGTGCTGGAGCCAGATGCTCGCCTGCTTCAGGCCTACGCCCTGGAAACACGCCAAGAGTGTCCCTTGGAAGAAACCCCGGTGGAGCGGCTGAAGCGTGCCTTCCAAGAATTTACGGAGACTTTCGAGGACGCTCAGTGAAGCCGTACCACTGATCAGTTGTATTCCGAAAGGAAAACCCCAGCCTCAAGCTGGGGTTTGATCTCTTCCGTGTGAGGAGGGCGTCTCAATTCCCTCATGCAAGTTATAGGCGCTCATCATGCAATTGAGCTAGGGAGGATGTACTTATGTATTACTACGAAGACCGACTGTGCAGTCCTTGTTCGAAAGATCGAATGTAGTGCACTTCTCGGCTCGCTAGCTAAGGGCATAGATGCAAGCCTGTCGATCTCGAGAGACTTGGCCTTGACAAGTGGGGAATTGTTCCTCCATGCGTGAGAGACCTAAATCTGATAGATCCTCGATGGTTCGAGATCATGAATGGTTTGAGGCCTCGGCTGTTTTGGATTTTGTGGCTCTTGGTTGTATTTTCAGCTCGTAACGATTTGGAGGAAATGCATCCGCCGACGGCAAAGATAAGATTTTGCACTTTCCGCATGGCTTTCGTTTTTTAGAAAGAATACAAGCAATAGGCTTTTAAAATTGTTTCTTTGCTCCAGTAGTGTCGGCTTCGCCCTTTGATCGGAGCATAGGTTTAGCAGAAAAGCCCCATTTTTCTGATGAAACTTGATAGTTGCTATAGGGTTAGTGGAAACTGCTTTTGCCGAAGATGTGTAGTTAGTGTTTTTGGATTGCGTATCAATGGAAGTGGCCATCATTATTGATATTCGAATTGAGCCCTGTCCATGCATATGGAAGTGTTAAAGATCAGATCTTGCGCTAACAAAAATATTTGATATGCCAGGTTTGATTTCTGATATGACATGCAAGATCTTCTTCTGTCAACCAATCCCATGCTTCTTGGTCTCATTGGGATCAATATGATTGCACTCGTATCGCTGCTGGTGCTGGTTTCCGTTGTCTACTAGCTTGTTGCTTTGAATCGTTTAGAGCAAGCGTTGAGGAATTCCCGTTTAGCCCCGCCCGAAAAAAATTCGCTGTTTTGTTCATGCCAGTCATTAAGGATGATGAACTTCTTTCCTATGCTGGAGTGGAAATTGCCGATGTGCTTCAAGTGGACGAAAACAAACCTCAGGCCGAAGTCGTTGTCTTCTCCTGAGAAGCGATTGTGAAAACTGCTCTAATTTTTTTATAGATATAGACGCAAGGAGCCCTAGTAAAATCGCCTGAAATCAATATATTGATGTGCAATTATTGACCTATTTTGTGACAGATTTAATGCGCACCAATTGTGATATGTATATGATCGAACAGGTTTTGATATGAAATCTTAAGAGCGTTTAGTGCATCTTGTTGTTTCAGTCATGGCTTTTGATGATTTTCGTTGGTTCGGTAGTATTAGTTGATTGTGCTGTTGGTATTGCGGCTTGTAGATGTGAGGTGACTTACAGTAATCGTGAGGCGTAATCTACCAATGAAGACCTGGGGAAGACCTAGGCCATTGCTATTTAACGATGTCGAGTTGACAGGATCTTCATTTACTTAATGTATTCTTTCAATACCCCATTGCGATTGGGGTGGCGCAACTTGCGCAGGGCCTTGGCTTCGATCTGACGAATTCGTTCTCGGGTCACATCGAAAATCTGTCCAATTTCCTCTAGGGTTTTCATGCGCCCGTCGTCCAGGCCGTAGCGGAGGCGAAGCACGTCGCGCTCGCGCGGACTCAGGGTAGCCAAAACGCCTTCAAGGTCTTCTCGAAGCAGATTTTTGGCAACGTCCTGTTCGGGATTCTCAATGTCGGCTTCGATGAAATCGCCCAGACGTGAATCCTCTTCTTTGCCGATGGGGGTCTCCAGGGAGATCGGAAGCTGGGCGCTCTTGGCGATAAAGCGCAGCTTTTCAATGGTCATTTCCATCGATTCGGCGATTTCCTCTTCCGTTGGCTTCCGTCCGAATTCCTGAGAAAGAACCTTGGTGGTCTTTTTGATTCTGGAGATCGTTTCGTAAAGATGCACCGGCAGGCGGATGGTGCGGCTCTGGTCGGCGATGGCGCGTGTAATCGCCTGACGAATCCACCAGGTGGCGTAGGTAGAGAACTTGTAGCCCTTTTCGTGATCGAACTTTTCGGCTGCACGAATCAGGCCAAGGCTTCCTTCCTGAATCAGGTCTTGGAAACTCAGGCCCCGATTCATGTACTTCTTGGCAATCGAGACCACAAGGCGCAAGTTGGATTGCACCATTTTTTCCTTGGCCCGGCGGCCCAGCATCAAGCGCCGGCGGAATCGGATGAGTGGCATTTCCACCAAGGCAGCCCACTCTTTGTTGTCGGGTTCCCGGCCGTTATCACTCTCAAATTGAGAGGCCAGTTCCTCGAGGTAAAGAAGGTCAGCGATCTTGCGGGCTAGTTCGATTTCTTCGTCGGGACGCAGCAGGCGGATCCGTCCTATTTCCTGCAGATAAACCCGGATGGAGTCTTCGGTGTAAACACCTTTGGGGCCGATCTTGATGCTCGCCAGAGCTTTGGCCTTGGCTTCCTTCTCGGCGGCTGCGGTTTTGGCTTTCTCTTCGGCGGTGGGTTTCGATGCAATTGCCTTGGCTGTTGAAGCTTTGGCCGTGGCCTTCTTGCTGGTGGCTGCCTTTTTAGTGGTGGCTGCCTTTTTAGTGGTGGCTGCCTTCTTGGTGGTAGCTGCCTTTTTGGTGGAGGTTTTGGCCTTGGTGGTTCCCTCAGCCTTGGCTTGATCGGCAGCAGCGAGCAGTTCGTCGGCTACGGCGTTCAGATCTTTCGCGCTCGCCTTGCTGGTCCGTCGGCGTGCGGGAGCTTTTTTGGCCTCTTTTTCGATACCAGTGGAGACTTCCTTCACCTTGCCGTCAGCATTGGCCAGAAGAACGATGTCCGGCTTGGCAGCTTTTGTGGCAGCAGGGGTCATGGTGATAGTCGAAGTCGGATGAAGGAGAGACGCAAGAGCGGCAGCAACTCAGCAACGGCGAAAGCCGGAACCTGGAACTTCCGTTCAAACGAAAGAAAACAACGCAGCTGACGCTGAGACGGAGTTCATGAATAGATGGAGTTGTCAGCGAGTCGACGAAACGCTTGGACTGATTGTTCTGTGCTGTCCGGGGTGGTCTCAGACCGGTCAAAGTGGCAAGGATGAAGCCTTGACTTCAGACTCTGTGTCTTCCCTCTGGATCGAGCGCAGCGTGGGCAAAAAATGTCCAACTTATCCACGTTAATGAAGTCTTCCGAAGTTTGCAAGGTCCTGTCGCAAACGCGGCGCTGCGTTGAGGTCTGGCTTGAAGCCGGGCGGGAGGGTCGGTCCTTCCGCTATTCCGCTGACCCCTCCATGGGCTTGATGCCCGGGGATCTGGTGCGGGTGCGCCTTCGAGGTCGAGCAATGTATGGGCTGGTGGTTGCGGAGCGGGAGTGGGGGGAGCAGGAGCCTCAGGAGCTGCAACCGGTGGAATCACTCCTGCAGCGGGCTGCTGTCGATTCCGACTGGTACAGGTGGTTGGAGCGGGTGGCGGTCCGCTACCACCTCAGTGCCTTTCGCACCTTGAAGGCAGCTCTGCCGGCGGGATGGATTGGTCAGGCAGGTCAGCGCTCCTTGGCCGGGGGGCGTCAGATGTGGTGGGTCCAGGCCCGTGTTCCGCCTCAAAATGCGGATCAGCCCACCCCTCGCCAGCGGGAGCTTCTGGCCTGGTTGGAGGAACAGGGAAGTGGCGCTTGGCAACGTGACCTGGTGGGCAGCGGGTTTGGGGCTCAATTGCTGCCACCTCTGGTCCATCAGGGCTACTTGGTGCGTGAGCGGCGCCGTTTTGAGGACAAGGGCCCCGCCGGATGTGCAGTCCCCCAGGAGAGTCCCCAGGCCTTGACCACTGAGCAGCAGGCCGTGGTGGATGTTTACCAACAGCTTCCCCCGGGGCGTGGTCTGCTGCTGTGGGGAATCACCGGCTCCGGCAAGACCGAGGTGTATCTCCAACTGGCTGCTCGAGAGCTGGAGCTAGGCCGGCATGTCCTGCTGCTCACCCCGGAGATCGGTTTGATCCCCCAACTTGTCGACCGCTGCCGCAGACGCTTCGGCTCGCGCGTCATTGAGTACCACAGCGGTTGCGGTGACGCCGAACGTGTCCGGACCTGGCGCCGCTGTCTTGCTGCCGAACAGCCGTTGGTAGTCGTGGGAACTCGCTCTGCGGTATTCGTGCCGTTGAAGCCGATGGGACTGGTCGTTCTGGATGAGGAGCACGACAGCTCCTACAAGCAAGACGTTCCAATGCCCTGCTATCACGCTCGCGACCTGGCCTTGGACCGGGTCGTGATGCAACAGGCACGGGTTGTTCTGGGTAGCGCCACGCCGTCTCTTGAGAGCTGGATTCAATCAGGCCCGGATGGTGCCTTGACCTTGGTGCGACTGACCGAAAGGATTTCCCGGCAGGCCCTACCTCCTGTGCATGTCATCGACATGCGCCATGAGCTGGCCGAAGGGCACAAGCGGCTGGTCAGCCGCGCCTTGATGGATCGGCTTGCGGCGCTGCCGGAGCAGGGTGAACAGGCAGTTGTTTTGGTACCTCGTCGGGGATACAGCCCTTTTTTGAGTTGCCGCAGTTGCGGCGAGGTGGTGATGTGCCCCCATTGTGATGTGGCGCTCACCGTTCACCGCGGCCAGGAGGGACGCCAGTGGCTGCGATGCCATTGGTGTGATCATCGTGAGGACTTGGAGAACCGCTGCAGCCACTGTGGTTCCACGGCATTCAAACCCTTTGGGGCCGGGACGCAGAAGGTACTGGAGCTTCTCTCCCAGGAGCTCGAAGGTCTTCGCTTGCTCCGCTTCGATCGCGATTCCACCGGTGGGCGTGATGGTCATCGACGCCTCTTGGACCGCTTTGCATCCGGGGAGGCCGACGTCTTGATTGGCACGCAGATGCTTGCCAAGGGCATGGATCTGCCCCGGGTCACTCTGGCGGCGGTGCTCGCGGCGGATGGGCTTCTGCATCGTCCCGACCTCCGCGCAGGTGAGCAGGCCCTGCAGTTGTTGTTGCAGTTGGCAGGCCGAGCCGGGCGGGGCGAGCGACCGGGGCAGGTGTTGGTGCAGACCTACACCCCGGAGCATCCGGTGATTCAACACCTGGTGGATGGTCGTTATGAAGCGTTCCTGGCTCAGGAAGTGGCCCTCCGCAAGGAGGCTGGTTTGGTGCCCTTCAGCCGCGCATGCCTGTTGCGGCTTTCCGGAGACTCCCCCAGCAAAACAGCTACGGCGGCAGCGGTGCTTGCGGAGCAGATCCGACCGATCTGTCAGCGAGAGAACTGGTGGTTGTTGGGCCCCGCACCGGCCCCGGTGGCCCGGGTCGCTGGCCGGAGCCGATGGCAATTGCTGCTGCATGGGCCGGCAGGCTCTTCTCTCCCGTTGCCACCAGGACAGGCCCTCTGGGATGGTTTGCCAAAGGGTGTGGCGCTCACCGTAGATCCTGATCCACAGCAGCTTTGATCAGGAGGGCAGTTCCGGGAAGCCAAAGCCCAGTTGGCGCCGCACGACCTGCAGCAGCATGCTGCTGGTCAGCAGCATTAGGATCACCACTCCCCCCAGGCCAAGGGGATTCCAGCGCCAGCCCTGCCAGTTGATCTCGGTGGTGGTGCCGGAAGGGGCCGCGCGCTCAATCTGCCCATGGTTGAGGCTCAGATAAACGTCGAGTCCTGGAATTTCGGGAAGATCGCTGAGGTCGACCATCAGCTGCACGTGCTGCTGCACTCCCAGCAGCCAGTTGCGTTCCTCAAGTTTGAGCACCGGTGCAGGCAGTGAGACTCCCGCCGCGCGGCCAGCCACTGCAACCACTGCGGCCATTTGTTGCGCCAGCTCGTGCGATGACGCAACACGACTGCTGATCTGTTGGCGTCCAGGCGCTTTCTGTTTGATCTTCAGCCCGGGTACTTCCCTTTGCAGTTCCCGCTCGAATTGCTCCTGCCAGGGAAGTGGGCGTTCCTGGGTGCTTCGCACGTCCCAGGTGAGGACCAGTCGATCCGGACCGCGAAGGTCGAGATCAGCGTTGATCCGGACGCAGCCACTCAGTAAAAGCGTGATCCCCAGCAGAACTGACATCACCAGTACAGCGAAGCCCGCCGCCGGAGAACGCGTCGGCCCCGTCGGTGGTGGTGGCGGGGGGTCGGGGCGTCGCGACCGCCCCCGCCGCATGGAGGACGTCTGCCCGCTGCCGGAGCCATTCAGCTCCAGTTGAGGCATCCTCATCGACCAGCGTTCAGGACGATCCAGGCTGGGGGCTTCAAGAATCCCGAGCAGTTGTTTGGCTTGCTGGCGCAACTTGGGATCGCGGCAACGACTTAGCATCCGGCAGGTGGCAATGGCTTTTTCGTCCTGCCCCTGCCCCATCCAAGCGGTGATCATCAGGAGCCGAAGGCCCGGCCCCTCTGGGCTGTTAAGCGGGTGTTGTTCCGCTAGGGGGAGAAGCAGCTCAAGGCCTTGGCCGTAGTCCCCACGCTCAAGGGCTGCCTCCGCTTCAGAGAGGTCCAGTGCTCGGTCCTGCTCGCTCACCCTCTAGCCGCGTCCCACCACCATGGTGCCGATGCCGGCATCGGTGAAGACTTCGAGCAAGAGGGCATGGGGAACCCTGCCATCAATGATGTGGGCGGCTGCTACGCCCTGAGCCAAGGCGCGGATGCAACATTCCGTTTTGGGTGTCATGCCACCTGCAACCACGCCGTCCTCTATTAGCTGTCTCGCTTCTGAGAGGCGCAGTTTGCGGATCAAGGAGTCGGTATCGTCCCGGTCCTCGAGGATGCCGGGGGTGTCGGTCAGCAGGATCAGTTTTTCGGCATCCAGGGCCGCCGCCAGTTCTCCCGCCACAGTGTCGGCATTGATGTTGTGGGCTCGACCGTCATCGGGGGTTGCGGCAACGCTGGAAATGACAGGCACATATCCCTTCTCCAGCAGCGGTTCCAGCACGTCTGGATTAACCCGCGCAACATCACCCACCAGCCCATGGCTGCCGTCCCCCCAGGGGCGAGCCTCTACAAGGGTTCCGTCACTTCCGCTCAATCCAACGGCACGGGTGCCGAGCTGATTGAGCCCATTCACGATCTGCTTATTGACGCGGCCCACAAGCACCATCTCCACAACGTCCATGGTGTCGGCGTCAGTGACGCGCAGTCCGTCGCGAAATTCGGCGGGGATTTCCAGACGCTGCAGCCACTGATTGATTTCGGGGCCGCCGCCGTGAACCACAACGGGTTGGACCCCAACACAGGCCAGCAGAGCCAGGTCGCGAAAGACGGCAGCACGCAGCTCAGCATGGGCCATGGCGGCTCCGCCGTACTTGATCACGATGCGCCGTCCTGCAAAGCGCTGGATGTAGGGAAGGGCTTCGCTGAGCACCGACACCCTGAGGGCGTCATCGTTGTTCTGGATGGATTTGGCCATGGCTTAGGCCTTACCCGCTGGAAGCAGAACAACATCAAGCCGCTGCTCGTCCAGTTCCTTCAGTTCCGCACGCATCCCCTTGGCAAAGAACCGCCCGAGCCGCTCTTGCCGCTCCTGCCAGCGTTCGAGGGGGACGGCTCCCAGGAGAAAACGAAGCCGCAGGCCATAGCCGGCGTTGGAGTGAAGCTCTTCGATCTCCTCCAACTGCGGCGGGGTGTCTTCGTCCCAGAGCTTGAGTGCTTCTAGCGAGGACTCCAGATGGGCCTTCTGGCCGTAGCGCCAGCGCGTCACATCGCCGAGCAGCTTGCCGAGTTCAGGTG